>NZ_LXHX01000058.1:0-10772 GCF_001649495.1 Emticicia sp. MM
AAGAAAACATTTAATTGCTTCTACAAAAGGTGCGGCATTGTGTATTAAACGAAATCAAGTGCTATACAGGAATTGGGGTGCTACACTATTCTCCCATCTTGCTGACAAAAAAGTTCTATCCATGCTGGAAGTCAATAAAAAATGGGCTGAAAATTCATTTGTAGTGCTTGATAGTCCAGCTTATTCCGCAATTTTGCAGTTTTTGGCATATAAATTAGCTATTGAAAGGGAATTTCCTGCTTATAAACCAACAGACCCAAAAATTATTTATGAATATCCTTACAGCAAAGGAAAGACTTTAAATAAAATTTCTTTGGATTTAAAAGTAGAGCCAGAGACACTTCTCGAATACAATAAATGGTTGAATACTGACAAAGTACCTGATACAGATTGTAACGTGTTGGTTGTAGTGCCTTCGAGTAGGTACACAGAAGTAAGAACATTAGCTGAATTAACTGGAAAAATTGGTTTACCCGCCAAAGACCTCGGCTTTCCCATCTTGAAGAGAGAGGAAAATAATATCAAAACCAGAAATAAAGGAGGGGTCTTCTATGTAATCAATGACATCGCAGGACTTCAAGCTGATATGTGTGATATTCCGGTAACGATGGCTTATAAAGCAGGTATTTCGATTGAAAAATTCTTAGAGTACAATGATATAAAAGAAACGGAACCACTGAGAGTTGGTCAAGTATATTATATTCAATCCAAGGCTGGTAAGGCAAGTGTTCCTTTTCATGTGGTAAGAGAAGGAGAAACATTATGGGATATTTCTCAGATGTATGGAGTGAAATTAGCAAATTTATTAGACTACAATAGATTTGAAACAATTCAAAAGTTACAAAGGGGAAGGGTAATTTGGTTGCAAACTACAAGACCAAAAAATAAACCAGTGGAGTATATTGAAATGCCTGAAGAAAATAGCGAAGTTTTAGAAAATTTAGTTGTTGAAATAAAAAATTCAGAAAAAGATATTGTTACTCCAAAGCTGTCTAAAGAAGAAAACAATACAATTGAAGAAGTTCAAGAAAAAACAATATTGCCAACCGAAGTTACAAAAACTCTAATTAACAAGGAAACAGAGAATACTAAGATTCCTTCAACAAAGGAAGTCAAGAAAGAAAATCTGAAAAGTTTATCTTTGCCCAAGGTTTCTGAAAATAAAACAGCCAGCACTAATGAAGAACTTGATGAAAGTAGAAAGAATACATCAATTAAACCTAATTTAGCCCCTCAAAAAGCAGACTTCGAGGACGAAAAACTCTTTAAAAAACATATTGTAAAAAAGGGAGAAACTCTTTTTAAAATTGCCACAAACTATCGAGTGGAAGTTAGTGAGTTGTGGGTATGGAATGGTTTAAAAAGTACCATTGTTCTTCCTGGAGTAACTTTAAAAATCAAATCAAGTAAATAAAATTTAATGGACTTAGTTTTTTTTACAGTCGCACTGAAATTTTAATTGTTTACCCTTAATCGTATCTTCTTTTATAAACCATTCTTTAGGTTTCTTTAGAAATACCACCCTTCCAGCTATCGGTACAGTTGTCTGCATAACAGGCTTACCAAATCTCTTATAAAACTCTTCCTTTTCAGATTTTGGTATAAGGTCAATATATAAATTTATTCCAGCAAAGTCATTAAATTGATAGAATTGTGTAAAAAATGACCATTGTTCCGGCGTGAATTTATTGGTAATTTTAGTAGATTCATTCCAAATTTTATTATCGGGAACAGACATTTTGCCCCAACCTGCATCTACAAATGGTTTTATCAATGTTGGATGTAGTCTTCCGAAATAATACCCAATTACTTTTTTGTGGTGAAATCTTTTCAATGCATGTACCCCACTAGTTTTGTTGTAAATCGGGCAAAGTCCTTCATCATTACCAATACCATTTCCACCAATCACACAAAAGGGCCAATCGAGTACAGCTTCACCCGGTAATTTTTTTACATAATTCATATATGCATTAAAATTACTATCAAAATGATAGATTGGTCTTTCAATTCTTGCTTTGTAAACTGTAAAGACTTCTAAAAAGCCAATGATAGTGAGTAAACCAATCCAATATATATGTTTCTTTAATTGATTTTTTTTTAAGTCTGCACCTAACAATAGAAAACTGCAAAAAAATGGAATAATCATCGTAAATCTTGAGGGAATGCGATAAAGCATGCACCAAGGTAACCATTGTAATGTAGGTATGTTTATTGGATGATTAATGATTGAAAGTAAAAAAAATATGGCAAAAGGTAATATGAGAAGCCTTTCTTTTTTCTTTGAAAATAAGTAACCAAATAGGCCAATCAACAAACAAAATATCCCCGGACTCATAGAACCCATACCTTCAGGCATATCGTTAAATAGACCTTGAAATGGATTATTTAGGGCACTAAAGTTAGGGAAATAGGGTAGAAAGATTCTAAGTGGCAAATTCCAACCATGTCCTCCTGAAAAAGGATTATCAAAATGAAATTTTCTTATTGTTGTAAAAACCTGAATAATAATCGGTAAATAAAAGAATAATGCAATGAAAGATACAAGTATCATACTTGCATTTATGAACATATTTTTATTAAAATCTTTTACACCTTTTTTTAAAACATCAATAAAATAAGCTCGATAATCCTTTTTTATACAATAGCCAAGAATAGTAATGGCAACAAAGAAAAATGAACTTAAAGAAAATCCCAAAATGTAAGATAAATCTTGCCCAAGTGCTAAACACATAATCATTACTTTGAATATCAGTAAACGTGTGCTAATGGGTTCTTTATTGATGAATTTTTTGAAGATAATATAGTCAAGAAAAATACTAATGGTTGTCCAGTGAATTATACAATAAGCCAAGTGATGCGGATAACGATTAATTGCATGAAAATTTAGGTAAGTAACCAAAATTGACACCAAAAGGCTTTTTTTGAAATCCCAATAATATCCAACCAAAAAGAAAATGCTTAGGGCTGCAAGAAAGATGCTGAGAGCATAATAATAATTTAGCCAAGGACCATTCCCAAAATTATTGTAAAAAAAAGCGTAGAAATAATTACCTTCTAAAAACCAACCTTGGAAGACGTGTGTACCTCCATACGGATAGAAGTAGTCATTATTCGTTAAGTTTAGTTGTGGATAGGGCTTAAAGAATAAGTGTTCGGCAAGGTAATAACTCATATTTTCCCATTGCTCAACATCAGTTCCTGAGTTTTCAGTTAGTGGTTCAGTAAAATTCTTTATTTCTAAAAAGCAGAATGATAATTGACACAAAAAAATGACCAGCAAACCAAGGAAGATTACTTTTTTATTTGTTTCAAGTTTTTCTACTATCAAGCTATTTTTAATAACCATGCCTAAGCTTTGATTTGATTAGTCAAAATTGTGTGGTTGTATTTGGGTACTTTTTTGTATTCAAGGGCGAATCTTGCCACAAAAGCCATTGAGCACCACCTTCCGTAGTCATAAGGCATCCCGAAGGTGAAGTTTTGTATCAAAGTTGCCAAGAAAAAGTAAGAAAGCATGAGTGTGAAATCACATGTCGGATTGAAAATTTCTTTCCAAATCCATTTAAGGATAATTAAATGAAGAGTTAGGAAAATTAAAAAACCCACGATTCCTAAATCATGAAACATTTCAATAAATGGAGAGTCCACGTAAAATTCTTGGTAACCATGACCAAAAAATATGGGGAATAAATTTCCATTTTCAATGTTTTTATCTAGATTTTTGAAAACATTTGTGATGTTTACAACCCTTGTCGAAGCAGAGGCATCAACAGTAGCAGTGATTTTAGCAGTTGCGTCAGAATCGGTAAAAAAGCTAGTTACAATTCTTTCCAAACGCTCAAAGATAATATCTGAGGCTACCATGATGTATCCCTTATAATGTTGGTTTGTCCATAGAGAAAATCCAAAATAAAGGAGTATAAAAAATATTAATAAACCTTGCCAGCCCATTAGCCATTTTAGGCCTTTGTAGATATTTTGAAGTTTAATGTGGGTAACAACATATAGAAAGAAGAAAATACCTGTTACTAATACCATTGCCATTGCTTGACATAAGCCAACCACAACAATTAATACTAAAACGGAGGCCATAATTGCCAATCTCCAAATTATTCTTGCCTCATTTCTTAGAAGTATTACACCTGAAATAATACCAATGTAAGCACTTTTTGCATAAATATGTGGATTCCCCATTGAAGCCATGCCACCATCATCTCCAAAACTAATGGCAGCTCGCATTCCAAACATGTAGGCTGGGTTTCTTGCAATATAATATAAGAGACTCAAGCCCCCTAAAGTACAAAAGAATAACGTAAAGTATAAAAATGTAGATTTTAGGTCGTTAATTGAAACCCCAGCGAAGATAAATAACCCCATTAAAAATACTATTTGGTTGGCCACTTCAACGGGCGTATTTGTGAACCATCCTCTATTAGGGGCATAAGTTGCTAAATACAATAAGGCCATCACAGCATATAAAATGCACATTAAATAGCCAATTGTATTGGTTTGATAAAGTTTTTTTGGGTTCAGTGGAAAAGCGATTAGCAAACTTAAAATAGTAAACCCCGCAGTGAATGCCGAGCTTCCTGGTGCTAATTTTAAACCATCTCTTAGGTAGTAAACTATCGGTAATCCACCAAAGAAAAAACTTAATCCTAAACTTTGTCTATATTTATTGAATTTTAAGAATAACCAATCAAGGTAAATAAACATACAAATATTTTTTGTACAAATATACTTAATTTAAACTTAGCTTCGAAAAGAGAATAATTTTAATCGTCTATGAATTAAATTTTACTAAATTTGTGACCATTTTTTTGATAAAATTTATCAAAATTGTACAAATCAAGATTTAATATTAGAAAATGGAAAAGATACGCTCTTCAACACTTTCTAATAACGATTCAAAAATCATTTTATTCATCAAATTCAATAAATGAATAATTTTTCAGTTTTAAGACTTGAATTATTTTCATTTTATAAATATTTCACGCATGAAAATGCTCATCATTCACCAGTTTTTCTGGGCTCATTATAAGGCTAAAATTTACACAGAACTTCAAAAAGTAGTTGACAAAAATCCAAATGATGAGCTTTTGGTTCTTCAAACAGCTCTTAATGAATTTACTAGGTCTAAAATTGGTAGTATTGATTATAGTATTCATCAATATAATGTTCAAATTTTGTTTGAAGACTTCTATGAAAATACAACAGTTTGGCAAAGGGTAAAGAAATCACTCTTTTGGGTAAACAAGTTTAAGCCTGATGTTATAAACTTACCCGGCTATTATGAGCCAGCCATGAATATTGTTCTTTTTTACTGTAAATTAAAGGGTATTAAAATTGTCATTTCATCTGATTCTACCGAAAGCGACAACCCAAATGTATGGTGGAGAGAATCACTCAAAAGATTTGTTGTATCTCAAGCACAAGGTTTCTTCTGTTATGGTACAAAATCTGCCGAATATATTTTAAAATTGGGTATGAAACCCGAACATATTCTAGTGGAAAATAATTCTGTAGATAATGTAAGAATTGAAAAAGTGCATACAGAAGCTCTGCAAACTCGCCAAGAAGTAAAGAAATCCTATCAACTAAAAAAGTATAATTTTGTATATGTTGGTAGACTGATTGAAATAAAAAACCTAGATAATTTATTGGCTGCCTACAAACCTTTGGCAAACTCCGACTGGGGATTGATTATTTTAGGCGATGGTAGTGAAGAGGAGAAATTAAAGAAATATGCGTCTGATAATCAATTAGAAGGTGTAAAATTTATTGCCGGACAACCTTGGTACGATGTTCCGAAAATATTGGCTTTGGCTGATGTTTTTGTACTACCAAGTTATTCTGAACCTTGGGGCTTAGTTGTAAATGAAGCAATGGCTTGTGGTTTGCCAGTAATTGTTTCTAACAAGTGTGGGTCGGCTTTCGATGTGGTTATTGAAAATCAAAATGGCTATACTTTCAATCCACATAGTGTAGAGGAATTAACAAACATATTTGAAAAATTTGTTGAAAATCCAGATAAAATTAAAATTTTTGGTGAAAAATCTAAAGAAATAATCAAGCGTTTTTCTCCTGAAAATGTTGCTCAAGAAATGTATGATGGATTCAAAAAAGTAGTATATGACAATAAGTAGAAACAATAATTTTGACTTAATTAGACTATTAGCAGCTTTTCAGGTGTTAATTTGGCATGGAGCTGTTCACTTTGATATTTCTGAGAAGGTTTACAATTATTTGCTCGTATTATATCATTTTCCGGGTGTACCCATATTTTTCACAATTAGTGGTTTTTTAATTAGTTATTCTCTCGAAAGAAATAATTTTAATTTAAAACAATACTTTAAAAATAGAAGTCTAAGAATTTTTCCTGCACTTTGGGTTTGTACGATAATAACGGCAATTCTTTTACTTTCATTCGGAAAAGTCGGTAGCCTAAAAGATTTTATCACTTGGTTTATTGCACAAATTAGTTTTTTTCAGTTTTATGCAAGTGAATCACTAAAACAATGGGGGACAGGCCATCCTAATGGAAGTTTATGGAGTATTGCTGTTGAACTCCAATTTTATTTAGTTTTACCAATACTTTTGTACATTATCAATATTCCCCAAAAAAAGATTTACGTCAATTTATTACTTGCAATTTTATTCATAATATCCATTTTGGTTAAATATTATGTTCATATTAGTCCATTATTAACAGAAAATGTTGTTTATGAGAAATTATTTAACAACACGGTTATCAATTATCTTCATTTTTTTCTTACTGGAATCATCATTTACAAAAACTTTGATATAATTTTTCCAATATTGAAAGAGAAAGTCCTTATATGGTTACTTATTTACGCTGCTTTTGTTCTTGTGTTCAAGTTTTGGCTAAAGTATTATGATACTAATTACGAAATAAATATCTGGGGTATCACTGCTAACACTATTTTATCTTTACTGACATTATCATTTGCTTTTTCTTATACTGATTTGAGTAAAAAGCTTTTACATGAAAATGATATTTCTTATGGTATTTATATCTATCACATGCCTATTGTAAATACAATGGTAAGCTTAGGATACACAGGAAGTATCCTGAACCTTTTGGTTCTATCAATTATTACACTTGTGATAGCTTATTTTTCTTGGAAGTTAATCGAACAAAAAATACTTAAACTTAAAATGTAATCATTTTAAGTTTAACTTTATTTCTTTGTATTTACCCTGAGGAACTTGGTCGATTACAGATTCTCTATATCCATTAGGTAGTTTACCGCCCGGAATCCATAATTCATTGGCTCCCGTCTCATTGCCAGAAGGAATTCTTAAATGATGCTTTTTAGGTTTTTGAATATCAATTCTTATAATTGTTGAATTTTTCCATGAATTTTGGGGTATTCCAAGTTGATTTTCAACATAATTAAGATTTCCACTTGACTTGGTAATCAAATCATCCATTTCATTTTTACTCATTACAAATAAACCGTCAGGTCTACCCAATTTTTCTCGACCAAATTTTTCTAAGGTTATTTCTGGAATTAAAAATGACGCTCCTCGCTTAAAACTTCTCAAATGTCTATGTCTATAACGCCATTTTAAGTAATTCGATGGAAGTGGTCTTTGACCTTTAGGAATATGAATAACTTCTGCACCTGAATGTCCTTTTTTAAATGCTCCTTTGGTGTACTCAAAAGAATTAATATCGACTAAATTATTCTGACCAGAGATATCTAGTGAGAAAAGTAGAATGAATAAATACGGGAGTATTTTTCTAGAGTTTATATGTTTCATTCGTAATTAATAGGTAATCCATGCAATTTTACGAAAAATTGAATTACCTACTAATTGGTTAGTTATTATTTTTTTGAGAAGATTCTTGACTCATTATATATTTCCCGAAAAATGAATTCTTTTTGGCAAAATATTGTAAGAAAATTTCTTGTGGAATATCAGCTTTATTGATAGTCGGACTCTCTGCAATTGATGGTACTTTATCCCATTTGAGGGTAGTCATACTACTAAAAATGCCAAGAATAACTGTAAATATCATGTAAACTCTCAAAAAATTAATTGATATTTTTGATTTTAGCATTTCTGAATAAGTGCTGATTAATAATACAAAAATCAATATTTTGATTGTACTTATCAGACGCATGGCCAAATCATTATTGAATCCAATTCGATAAAGTGGAGAAATAATAAAATACGCCGCACAGAAGTATAAAAGAATTAGCTTGTCGTTGTAAGTGTTTTTAGAGGAAAAAAGACGATACATGTAAAACAAGTAGATGCCTACTTCTAAAAGACAATAGCCGATTAATGCTAAAATAGAAATGAGTGGTTTATTATATAAATAGCCAGAAATATCGGAGAAAGTCCAAATAAAACCTGAAAATCTATTGTCTTGGAAATGAGCGAGGAAATAAGTGGCCATGATGAAGATAATTATTCCACCCCCTAAAATGTTTGCAAGACTAAAGAAATTGGCGAATCTTCGATATAAAACCAAGAATCCTGCAATAATACCTACACTAAATGCTCCTAAAAAGGACCACATAAGCAAGAGCGAAATAAAATAAAGTATGAATTTATTGTCCTTTCTTATAAAGCTTTCATAATAAACAAAAAATACCCCAACCGTTGTAACAATGTGGTGTTGTGGTGAATAATGAATATTGATTAAGTTGAATGAAATGCCCGAAGGCCAAATAAAATATTGGATAATTGGTAGTGAAACTATATTTTGTAATAAATAATGGGCGTATAAATATGGTTTAAATAATGTAGCTCCTAAAAGAAAGAGAATAAATACTAAGATGATATTGAGATTTTTAGGAGTTAGAAAGTATAACCAACAAAATGAAATAAAAATACCGATGGCACCCCATATATAAAGAAGAATGTTGCTTAGACCCATTCCAATAAACTTACAAATAATGGCAGTTGGTAAATAATAGGCCATGTAATAACCTAAAATTGCAGGTTCGTTTAAGATTCCGTAGCGAGTTTCGTTCTCGTAAACAATAGGATAAGGTTTCTTGATTAATTCTTTAACAATGGTATTATGCTTAAAATAATCATAAGATTGCCCTAAACCAAAATTTCCTAAACTAAAAAATACTCCTAAAACTAATGTGAAAATAATTAAATAAAATATAGTACTTCCATCTATTTTACTAAGCCTCAATGCACTAACCTCTTCTTGACTTTTAGTTGTATTTTTCCAAAAACTATAAAAAGAAAATACTGCAGCCACAAATCCTAAAGTTGCCCAAATAAGATTTAACCAAGTTAGAATAAAAATTATATTAGGAATAAGTAAATAAGATACTGTAAAAAGTTTTAGTTGTTTAATAGTCATGCTTTTTTTATTTGAATTAATCAACAAATCGATATTTTAGAAGTACCCAGATTGCCTCAACGCCATCTTTCCAATTGATTTTTTTACCTTCACTAATTGAACGTGGATAATAATTGATAGGAATTTCGGGTATTTTATAGCCTAATTTCGCAACTTTTGCAGTTACCTCAGGACAAAACTCAAATCCTGTACAATTCAGTTTGATTGATTTTAGAAGTGTTGCCTCAAAAACTTTGTAACAAGTTGGTTCGTCAGTTAAATTTTGACCATATAAGATATTTGTAATCCACGTAACTACTTGTCCACCCAAGAAAAAAGAGAAATAAGAGTGTTTATTTTGTTTATTTAAAAACCTCGAACCATAAACTACTTTCGTTTTTCCGTTGGCAACTTCTGGAATTAACTTGTAGTAATCATGTGGGTCATATTCTAAATCTGCATCTTGAATGATTATAATATTGCCTGTGGAATGATTAATTGCAGTTCTTATTGCTCCGCCTTTCCCTTGATTCTTTTCGTGGAAAATTACCTTAATTGTGTCACTTTTTAGCTTATTTAATAAATCTCTCGTTCCATCTGTTGAGCCATCATCAACAACAATTATTTCCTTTGGAATGTCTATCTCCTCTATTTTCTTTAGAATATTTTCAATATTGTTAATTTCGTTATAAGCTGGAATTAGAACAGAGAGGAGCATATTTTTATTGGAATAATTCAAATTTAATATTTTTTATTGGTTAACTACTTTGTTTTTTTTCTGTGCCAGAGTTTTATGTATAAAACTGAATCTGTTTCGAGTGTAAAATTCTTATTTAATTCATACCTTAATTTTTCAAGGGCTATTTTATTTTCAGGGGTATTTACTTTGGTACTATCATCAATTATTGAACTTCTGAATCCAAATAATACAAGCTTTAAGGAGGTATCTTTCAATGATTGTTCATAAATATTGGTATGTTTTTTAACGAAATCGCTTGTTTGCATTTCAGTATTTATGAACGGAACATTCGGGTATTGATGAGAATGAAAATAAAATAAGCTGCCAAAATCAATAAGCAATGCTTTATCACCTTTTTTTAGGTTTCTATTTACTGTACTTGCGTATGTTTTTTCAATAGCAAAATCATCTATTTTTACTAAACGTTGAATCACTTCTCGACGAGTAATAAAGATACTTACAATTACTATGACTAATAATAGAATCAGTGAAATATATACTTTAGTAAGCTGTTTTTGATATATTTTGCTGTAATGAGTATAAACCGATGCGATTATTATTGAGAAAAAAGGAGCCGCAGGATAAAAATAGTGAGAGGCTTGACTTTTCATTAAAGATGCCAAGGAAATTAACCCAAAAAATATGCAAAGCATAAAAGTTGTATTTCCCCAATACTTCCTTTTTTCTTTTACACTT
>NZ_LXHX01000059.1:0-35858 GCF_001649495.1 Emticicia sp. MM
AAAATTATGCTAATAGCTGTCAGAATAATAAACCAGAAGGTTTTGATAATAAGCTTTTTAAGAAATAATGTATGAGCAGGGTAGGAGCCAAAAGGGTATATGTATGACCAATAAATATGTTCGTCCAATTTATTTATTTGGTTGAAATAAATAAGTGAAAGTAATAGCGGAACGGCAAACCCCATTAGGATACAAAGACCTTTTTGAAAAATTTGCCAAAATGAAGATTTTCTTAAAATAAAACATTCATAAAATAGGTATAGCCCTGCACCTGCAACGTAGAACATCGCTATACTTTTAAACAACATTGCAATTCCGAGTAATAGTCCGCCAACGAACCAATCTAGGTTTTTATTCTTTGAAAGAAATAATAATGACCAAATAGCCAATATAGCAATTGGGGCTTCAGGTTCAAGGAAATTCATTTCCATGAAAAAACAGCAAATAAGCGAGAGAAAAGATGCAATAAGTGCCTGTTGGCTATCTTTAGTAAGTTTAAGAACAACGAAATAGCTTGAAATACCAATGCCAATAAATGAGGTACAAATAAGCAGTGTAACTGTTAAATGGTTAAAATCACCGCCAAATAGGTTAATTCCTAATTGCACAAATACATACCAAAGCCAAGATTTTGATGGAATAAAATCATACAATTGATAGCCATCATTAAGAGAACGGCCAATAACTAAATATTCGAGAGCATCATATCCAAATCCAGAATTGTATGAAAATAAAGCAAAAATGGGTGTTATTGTTAATAAAACACCAATATAGATAATTGTATTTGTGAGTTTAGTTTTGATATTGTCCTCCTTTTATTAGGTTAACTGAATAATTCTATTAGACTTTGCAAAAATAGCAAAAATCATCTGTAATAGTGTTATTCTTTGAAATCACTAAGCAAACTACCTAATTTAATCGTTTATTTTAATGGTCAACTATTTGAAAATTTGACTTAGTTTCTTGGGGTTCTCGTTAAACAGTGATAATTTTATGCATGAATTGGATAAAGCCACTTACTATTGTCGAATTTGTCTTTATAGGCATTTTTTTGTTGGTTTATGCTACCTACTTTATTCGTTTATATATATTAGCTAGGCGTTTAGGAACTACTGCCCGCTCAGTGATATTTAAGTTTATCACAAGAGTTATTTATTTAAGCTTATGCATAATGGGTTTGTTAGGACCCAGTTTTGGTATCAACGAAATTGAAGCACAAGCAACAGGTAAAGACATATACTTAGTTTTTGACCTTTCAAAATCAATGGATGCCGTTGATATTGAGCCTTCTAGATTAGAAAAAACTAAATTTGAATTAATTAAAAATATTGATTTGTTGAAGTCCGATAGAATAGGATTGATAGTTTTTTCATCAGGAGCTTATACCCACAGTCCCCTTACATTCGACCGCGATGCAGTAAAGTTATTTATTCAAAAATTAAATAGCGAGCTTTTTGTTCAAAATGGTACAAATCTTAATTCTGCATTTGAATTAATTTTGAGTAAATTTAAGATAAGTAGTGTTCAAAATCCAAGAAAAAGTAAAGTATTAGTTTTAATAACAGATGGAGAGGATTTTGGGCAACTTGATTCTAATATCTTAGCAGAATTGAAAAAAAATAAAATTAATCTTTTGACTTTGGGTGTGGGCACTGCACAAGGAGGCCAGATTAGAGAAGAACTTGATTTTAAAAAAGATAGTGGTGGAAAAATTATTATTTCTAAATTGAATGCTTCATACTTAATAAAGCTCACTAAGGATTTGAATGGCAAATATTTTCAGTTGAACAATCAACAAAATGGGGTTGTTGATTTATTGAAAGAGGTTGATAAAGTTGAGAGTAACTGGATTGATACAAGGAAAATGACAGTTGCCAATAATAAATATTATTATTTTGTCTTTTTAGCATTAATTTTAATCATTATTGATATACTGTTCACTGTGCGAACAATTAAAATATAGCTATGAATTTATGGTTTTTTTATATAATTCTACTCTTCCTCAACATTCGTTCTTTAACAAATGTACAAGAACGAAATGCTTTGAAAATAGAGGCAGGAAAGGCTTTTTTTAAAAAAAACTATTCATTATCAGTTCAAAAGTACCAGTCACTAGCCAATATTTCATATAACCTTGAACCCGAAGCTCGCTTGAATTTGGCTCATGCCTACTTTAAAATCAATGATACACTTAGGGCTTTAGAAGAATATCGAAAGCTTGTTAGATTAAATGATGTAGAGATTTCTACGGTTGCAATGATACAAGTAGGTGTAATCGAAACTATGCGTGGAGATAGTATCTCAGCATTAGAACTTTTTAAGATTGCTCTGCAAAAAGATGATAGAAATAAAGTTGCTCGGTATAATTATGAACTTTTGAGGAAAAAGATTCCCCAAACTCCTCCAAAAAATAGTCAGAGCCCAACTTCGGATAATGAAAATAAAACAAACACCGCTGCTGAAGCTGAGAAATCAGAAGAAAAAAAAGATATTCTTGATTCAATGACCCCAGAAAAAATGAGTAAAGAAAAGGCTTTACAACTATTAGAGTCAATGAAGAATTCTGAATTACAATTTGCACAAAAACGCAGGTATCAAGGTTCAAAGAATGAAAAGGTAATAAACGATTGGTGATAAAAATAAAAGAGAATAAGCTTAAATTTCGTAAATAAATATCTTATCAATATAATGACTCAAATTTCAAATAGCGGCGTTTTACAATCCGCAGTTAAGGAAACAAACTTTAATTTTGAAGGACAAACTGGATTTTACCGTGGAAAGGTACGCGATGTTTATGATTTTAACGATAAAGTCGTGATGGTGGCGTCGGATAGAATTTCAGCATTTGATGTGGTTCTTCCTCGACCGATACCATTCAAAGGACAAGTTTTAAACCAAATTGCTGCAAAGTTTTTAAATGCCACTAAGGATATTGTACCAAATTGGTTGTTGGCTTCACCTGACCCAAATGTTTCGATTGGTGTTCGATGCGAAACTTTTCCGGTTGAAATGGTTGTAAGAGGATATTTAGTGGGTCATGCTTGGCGAACTTACAAAAGTGGTTTAAGAACACTTTGTGGGGTTGTTTTACCTGAAGGTTTGAAGGAAAATGATAAGCTTCCTAGTCCAATTATTACTCCAACAACAAAAGCACACGAAGGGCACGATGAAGATATTTCGAGAGAAGACATCATTGCACGTGGTTTAGTTGAAGAGGCAAAATATATTCAACTTGAAAAGTATGCTTTGGCTCTATTTGCGAGAGGTACTGAAATGGCTGCCGAACGTGGTTTAATTTTAGTTGATACAAAGTATGAATTCGGAGAAAAAGACGGGGTTATTTATTTAATTGATGAAGTACATACACCAGATTCTTCCCGTTATTTTTTCAAGAAAGGTTATGAAGAAAATCTAGCTCAAAATTTACCACAAAAGCAATTATCGAAAGAATTTGTACGTGAATGGTTAATAGCTAATAATTTTCAAGGAAAAGATGGGCAAGTTGTTCCAGAAATGACTGACGAAAAAGTATTGGAAATTTCAAATCGCTATATTGAACTTTACGAGAATGTTTCGGGTGAAAAGTTTGAACCTCAATCAGGTGAAAATGTGCATGAAAGAATTCAAAACAATATTAAGAAATACTTTGGTATTTAAATGTATGATAAAGCATGAGTTATCGTGAATTTCGAGATAACTTATCATTCAATTTCATTTCAGTAATAGTTTGTAATTAACAAGTTTATTATCTTTTTTTGAAAACTGTTCAGAACATTTTTTAGCATTTATTTCTAGATTCTGTTCAAAAATAAAGCCATTCCTGAAATTCAAGAATGGCTTTATTTTGTGTAATAATATAAATTATGCTTCAGCGTATGCTGGTGAAATCATTGAAACTGCTTTTGCTTCCAATAGTGTTTCTCCCATCAAATACTCATCTACTTTACGAGCACATTCACGACCTTCTGAAATAGCCCAAACAACTAATGATTGCCCACGACGCATATCACCCGCAGCAAAGATTTTTGGATTTGATGTTTGATAATTTGGTGCTTTAGCATTTTTTCTTTCATCAACTTCAATTTCTAATTGACTTAAAATATCTTGTTGAGGATGTAAGAAACCTGCGGCAATTAAAGCTAATTCACAAGGAATTTCACGTTCATTCATTTCTACTTTAGTTCCATTAAACATAGCAGATTCTGAAATTAAAATACCTTTTAAATTTCCATTTTCATCACCAATGAATTCCTTTACATTGATACTAAACAAACGCTCACAACCCTCTTCATGCGAAGTAGAAGTACGTTTGGTTAACGGCCACATAGGCCAAGGAGTTGCTTCTGAGCGAACTTGGTAGAAAGGTTGTTTCTTATCGTCTAATTCTGGTTCAGGCATTACCTCAACCTGTGTAATTGATTTTGCTTTATGACGATTAGAAGTACCTACACAGTCAGAACCTGTATCTCCACCACCAATCACCACTACATTTTTGCCAGTTGCTAACAATTCACCATTTTGATATGCAGAACCACGATGGTCGTTCACACGTTCAATACCTGAAACACGCTTATTTTGTTGGCTCAAAAACTCCATTGCAGGATAGATACCTTTCAACTCTTTTCCTTTTATTTCAATCATACGTGGTACGGTTGAGCCACCAGCTAAAACAATAGCATCAAAGTCTCTTACAAGGTCAGAAGCTTTTACATTTACTCCAACATTTGCATTTGTAATGAATTCAATGCCTTCTGCTTTCATCACTTCAACTCTACGACGAACTACAGATTTATCTAGTTTGAAATCAGGAATACCGTAGCGTAAAAGTCCACCAACTTCATCGGCACGTTCAAAAACTGTAACTAAATGTCCTGCTTTGTTTAGTTGTGAAGCAGCAGCCAGACCAGCAGGGCCAGAACCAACTACAGCTACTTTTTTGCCAGTGCGTTTTTTAGGTACATTTGGTTTAACCCAACCATTAGCATAAGCCTTTTCAATGATTGATTTTTCAATGTATTCAATTGCAACTGGTGGTTTATTGATACCCAATACGCAAGAAGATTCGCAAGGTGCTGGGCAAATTCTTCCTGTAAATTCTGGGAAATTATTTGTAGAGCTTAAAATCTGATAAGCATATTCCCAGTTTTCTTCATAAACGGCATCATTAAACTCTGGAATTATATTTCCTAGTGGACATCCATTATGACAAAATGGTACGCCACAATCCATACAGCGAGCGGCCTGTTTTTGAGTATTATTTTCATCTACAGGTAGTTCAACTTCATTGTAGTCTAAACGACGTTCATCAACGTTTCGCTTAGCTGCCGCTTCTCTTTGAAATTCTAAGAAACCAGTTGGTTTTCCCATTTTAATATCGTGATTTTGTGTATTTCTTTAATAATTTAGTTTATTCGTCCTCATAGACAATGAGGACGAATATTTTTTATGCAATAGCTTTTTCAGCTTCAGCTTTTTTCTTTCTTTCCAATAAAACTCGCTTGTAATCCGTTGGGAATACTTTCACAAAGTTTGGAATTTCGTTATCGAAATTAGCTAATATACGAGCAGCTACTTCACTATTGGTTTCTTTTTGGTGTTTTTCGATGAAAGATTTTAGCATAGCTGCATCTTCGGCATCAACTGTTTCTAAACCAACCATCTCTTTGTTGCATTTTGCTTCAAATGTTTTGTTTGGATTATAAACATAAGCAATACCACCACTCATACCAGCTGCGAAGTTTCTTCCAGTTTCGCCTAAAATAATGGCTAAACCACCAGTCATGTATTCTAAACCATGGTCTCCGATACCTTCAACAACTACTTTTGCTCCTGAATTTCTTACACAGAAACGTTCTCCAGCCATACCTCTGATATACGCTTCACCAGAGGTAGCACCATAGAATGCCACGTTTCCAATGATCATATTTTCCTCAGCCTTAAAAGTTGACTTTCTATCTGGATAAACAACTAATTCTGCCCCACAAAGACCTTTACCAAAATAGTCATTTGAATCGCCTTCTAATTCAAGTTTTAAACCTTTTGTTGAGAAAGCTCCGAATGATTGTCCTGCTGTACCGCGGAATTTGTAATGAATAGTTCCATAAGGAAGGCCATCACCGGCATAAACTTTTGAAATTTCATTAGAAGTCATTGCACCAATTGAGCGGTTTAAGTTATTAACCGTATATTCAGCACTAACTTCTTGTTTACTTTCTAAAGCTGGTTTGGCATCTGCCATCATAGTCCAATCAAGCACCTGAGAAATACCATGGTCTTGCTCTTCTTGCTTGTATTGAGCTACATCCAAGGTAGTTGGCTCTTTATATAAAATTCCAGAAAGGTCAATTTTCTTATATTTCCAATGGTTAATGTCATCACGTTTTTCCAAGAATTGTGATTGACCAACCATTTCGTTAACAGTTCTGAAGCCTAATTCTGCCATGATTTCACGTAACTCCATTGCCAAGTAAGTAAACATATTTACCACATGCTCAGGTTTACCGCTAAACATTGCTCTTAACTCCTTGTTTTGTGTGGCAACACCAACAGGACAAGTATTTAAGTGACATTTACGCATCATGATACAACCCACTGAAACTAAAGCAGCGGTAGCTACACCAAACTCTTCTGCACCTAATAAGGCTGCAATTGCAAGGTCACGTCCTGTACGTAATTGACCATCCGCTTGAACTGTTATGCGTCCACGCAATTTATTTTTAACCAAAGTTTGGTGAGTTTCAGCTAAACCTAACTCCCATGGTAAGCCCGCATGACGAATAGATGAAAGCGGAGAAGCTCCAGTACCACCATCATGTCCAGCAATTAAAACCACATCGGCGTGTGCTTTCGCTACACCCGTTGCAACTGTACCTACACCTGCTTCAGAAACTAATTTAACTGAAATTCTTGCATCACGATTTGAGTTTTTCAAATCATAAATTAATTGTGCTAAATCTTCAATTGAATAAATATCATGGTGTGGAGGAGGGGAGATTAAACCCACACCAGGTGTACTATGACGAACTCGACCAATCCAATCATCTACTTTATGACCAGGAAGCTGACCACCTTCACCAGGTTTTGCCCCTTGAGCCATTTTTATTTGAAGTTCTTTCGCATTAGTTAAATAATAACTTGTAACACCAAAACGTCCTGATGCAACTTGTTTGATGCTTGAACTTAAATTATCTCCATTGGCATCTGGTTTGTAACGAATTTCGTCTTCGCCACCTTCTCCAGAGTTTGAACGACCACCAATTCGGTTCATCGCAATTGCTAGAGTCGTATGAGCTTCCCAAGAAATTGAGCCAAACGACATGGCACCAGTAGCAAAACGTTTGAAAATACTTTCAACTGGTTCTACTTCTTCTAATGGAATAGAATTTCCTTTTTTGAATTTCAACAAACCACGTAGAGTTAAAGCATCTTTCGTTTGCTCGTTGATAAGTTTTGAGTATTGCTTGAAAATTTGGTATCCTTTATCAAGGTCTTTTTCTCCAACTCTACCAGATTGTTGTAATAGGTGAATACTTTGAGGATTAAACATGTGTCTTTCCCCACGTTGTTTCCATTGATAAACACCTCCAACTTCCAAGCGTTTTACTGATTCCTGAGGTACCTCTGGGAAAGCGACTCGGTGTCTGATATTGGCTTCTTTTGCAATTTCTGCCAAGCCCATACCGCCAATTCTTGAAATTGTACCAGTAAAATATTTGTCAATTACTTGCTTATTCAAACCGATACACTCGAATATTTGTGCACCTTGATAAGATTGAAGCGTTGAGATACCCATTTTTGAGAAAATCTTCAACAACTCTTTATCAACTGCTTTAATATAATTTTTATTGAGTGTGTAATCATCAAATTCTCCTTCGATTAATCCTTTCTTATTCATTGAAGAAAGAGTTTCAAAGGCCATATAAGGGCAAATGCCAGAAGCCCCATATCCAATTAGAGTTGCAAAGTGATGAGTTTCCCAAATATCACCAGCTTCTACTAAGATTCCAGCCTTACCACGAATTCCTTTTCTAATTAAATGATGATGAATGGCTGCTGTAGCTAACAATGACGGGATAGGAGCGTGGTCACTATCAATCGCACGGTCAGACAAAATCAAGATTTCAAATCCATCTTCAATCGCATCTTCAGCATAACGACAAATACGCTCTAATCCAAATTCTAGTGCTTTACCAATATCACCTGCTTTTGAATTAAAGTAAGTATTAATAGTTTTTGCTTGGAATCCTTTGTAATCAACAAATCGAAGTTTATCAAACTCTTCAATCGTCAATACTGGTTGGTCAAGTTGAACCATACGGCAGTGAATTGGCGATTCTTTGAGAATATTTTCGTTTGCCCCAACAAATGAAATCAATGACATAATCGAACGTTCACGAATTGAGTCAATTGGTGGGTTGGTAACTTGTGCAAATAATTGCTTGAAATAGTACGATAAGTGTTGGCTTTGGTCTGAAAGAATTGCCAAAGGAGTATCTACACCCATTGAACCAATCGCTTCAGCACCTGTTTGGGCCATTTGAGCAAGAATCATGCGAAGGTCTTCTGATGTAAAACCAAAGGTAATTTGGCGTTTCAATAAAGTATCTTCGCTGTAATGTTGGTATGGGCGAATTGATTTTGGAAGCTCAGTGGTTTTGATTTTGTTTTCATCTAACCATTCTTGGTATGGTTGTCGAGAACAAATATCAGCTTTAATTTCTTCGTCTGGAATGATACGGCCTTGTTCCATATCTACTACAAACATTTTACCCGGCTGTAAACGTCCCTTAGATACTACTTTCTCTTGGTCGATATCTAATACACCAGCTTCAGATGCCATGATAACAGTATCATCGTTTAATACCCAATAACGAGATGGACGCAGACCATTTCTATCGAGTGTAGCACCTACCATTTTTCCATCAGTAAATGAAATTGAAGCCGGACCATCCCAAGGCTCCATAATGGCCGCATGGTATTCATAGAATGCTTTTCTTTCTTGGTCCATTGCTTCATTTCCATCCCAAGCTTCAGGAACAAGCATCATCATTACATGCGGTAATGAACGGCCAGAAAGATATAGTAATTCAATTACATTATCTAATTGAGCAGAATCAGAGTTTCCTGCATCGCAGATTGGTAAAATCATATCCATTTCTTCTTTCGTAAAGAATTCAGAAATAAATGATTTTTCTCCAGCACGAATCCAGTTTACGTTCCCTTTTACAGTATTAATCTCACCATTATGTGCAATAAAGCGGAATGGTTGAGCCAATTTCCAAGAAGGGAATGTGTTTGTAGAGAAACGTGAGTGAATAACTGCAAATGCAGAGGTAACAGATTTGTTTGATAAATCTGGGAAATAATATTTTAATTGCTCTGTCGTTAATTGGCCTTTATAAGAAATTGTACGGCAAGATAACGATGAGAAATAGAAATGTTCTTTAGCTCCAACAACTGCATCTTTAATTACTCGAGAGGCATATTGGCGTAGTATGTATAATTTTCTTTCAAAATCAATTTCTTCAGTAATATCCACTGGACGTTTGATGAACACTTGTTCTACTTGTGGTTCAACTGAACCTGAACCTTCACCAAGAATATCTCCTTTGGTATCAACAATACGGTAACCGAGTAACTCTAAACCAAGTTTTTCAATTTTACGATTCAAAATTGCACGACATTCTTCACGCTCGGTTTCATCCATTGGGAAGAAAATCATACCAACACCATATTCTCCTATTGGTGGAAGATGGAAATTGAGTTTACGGCATTCATCTAAGAAAAACTCATGAGGAATTTGGAGTAAAATACCTGCTCCATCACCAGTGTTAGGGTCGCATCCACATGCACCACGGTGGTCCATGCGTTCGAGCATTTTAATCGCATCGGCTACAATCCCGTGCGACTTGCGTCCTTTCAAATGAGCTCTAAAGCCAATACCACAAGCGTCGTGCTCAAAATCTGAGCGATATAAACCTTGTTGTTGCTCTGTAACTTGTTCAGTTTCAGTCATCGTACAAAAAAATAGTGATTTAAAATTGTACCTAACGGACGAAGCATGTTGTTAAACACGAAATGCTTTGTTTTCCGACAGTGATTTTGTTGTAAAATTGTAATTATCTACGACCCATATAATCTTTTGAAACGTATATGTATAGCTTGAGTATAGATAAACACATTGCAATATAATACCAAATTTATTTGGCATAACAACATTTAAACCAAATTTTCTTTCATACTCGAAAAATACTTGTTTTAGCAACAATTATTATAAGAAAAGTCCAAAGGCATTGGAGTGATTTAGTTTTTAAATGAGTATTTGTGCTTAAGTTCTACCATAATTGCTAACAATTTGGGGCAAAATAACAATATTAGGCATGCATCCTAATATTGTACATTTTCTGGATTCTTGAATTTTAAACAATAGTAGAAATAATATAATTAAAAGAAGAAAGTTTAAAAATTACATAATAAAATTTGAATAAGTGCTTGATAATCAATAAATTAAATTTATCTTTGTGCTTCACCATCAAATTAATATATGACTTTTCAAAAAAGTAAATTATTAACAACACTTCTTACATTACTTACAATTCAATTTTCATTTGCTGCTTCTTTCGATAAATATTTTCCAAAACTAATCAAATTTGAAGGTAACGGATATGGTATCCATCAGCCTATTTGGGGAAGCAAACCATTTACAAAAAATCAAGCTTATTTAATCTACAAAACACATTATTGGGATAAATACAATGCTTCATTGTTTAAAGACCAAGGTGTTGCAGAAGTATTAATTGACCAATTAATTAATGCAGGCGTAGGTAAAGAGTGCGTTCACATCAAGGCTTTTGAAGCAATCATTGGTGTTAGACAAGACGGATATCTTTCTTTAAATGATATTAAAGCAGCAAATAAATTCAAATCTCCTGAAAAAATTATTAATCCTTACATAAATTACCGATTGTATTTTTACAAAGGGAGAAAAAATGCTAGTCGAAATAAAGGTTGGCTTAGTCGAGCAAAGAGTTTTGCCATAAGAGACAAGTCCGGAAATATGCTAGCCAATTATCTAGTACTGCCAAAAATGCTCGAAAAAGTTGAAATTCCAATCAACAATTGCGAATTCGAAGCAGAAGAAGTTGTGTTAAACAATTGATTTTAGAAACTCCTTAAATACTATCAATTATTTTTTTTCGTTAAATAGTTGATAGTATTTTTTTGTTCATTTTATGGGTACCTACCAAGAAATAACTCTACTTAATTAATTTATTGCCTATCAAAAATTTCTACTTTACTATTTAGCGGTACAGTTTTTGTATTAATACAATTAACTGTAAATAAATATAAAATGAATCTTAAGAAAATAATTTTAAGCTTATTTGCTATTAGCTTTTTATCAACAATTTGCGTAGTTTATGTCAATCAGGCGGCGTCTTTCAGTAAATATGCTCCCAAGTTACTCAAATTTGAAGGCAGTGGATATGGTATACATAAGCCTATTTGGGGCAATAAAATGTTTACAAAAGAAGAGGCTCTTTACATTCATAAGCATTACTACTGGAATAAATTCTTAGGGCCTCAGTTCAAAAGTCAGGAGGTTGCAGAAGTATTAATTGACCATTTGATTAATGCAGGAGAAGGTAAAGAAAATAGAAACATTATGGCTTTTGAAAAAATAATTGGTGTTCCTGAGAATGGCGTACTTACGCTAAGTGATGTTAAAGTTGCCAACTCGTTTGAATACCCTGAAGATATTGTCAATCCTTATGTAGAGTATCGATTAAGATATTATCGTTCAAGAAAAGATGCCAATGTAAATAAAGGATGGTTTAAGCGTGCTAAATCTTTTTACATGCAGAAATCTGAACGTGAGGAAGAAGCAACAATTGTTGAAGACTATATTGTTTTGCCAAAGGAGCAAATAAGTAATACTGATAATCGTTAGAGTTTCTTATTAAATGGAAGTAAATTTTCAATTAAATGAGCAGAATTTGCCCTAAATGGGCGTTATACTGGAGGAAATTTATGTTTGAATCTACTTAAAAGCCATGGAGTCTGCATTTTCGAACGATAATAACTCCTACTAATCGTTTTATTAGTTTTAAAATTACTAACTAAAAGGATTTGGAGAAAAAAAAAGACAGCCAATTAGCCGTCTAATTTTTATCTAACCTAAACTAATAGAATGATAGTTTGGTTGATGAATATGGTTTTAAAAATAGTTTTTTTATTCGACAAATCCAACTCCAACAGTTCCATTACTACTTTCGTCAATTAAAATGAAAGAACCGTTTGCTGAATTGTCTTCATATTTATCAGCAAAAACTGGGCTTGCTGTCTTTACACTAATCCAACCAATTTCGTTGAGTTTTAAGCCTCCATCTGCAGGTGCAGTATTGCTCAATGACATATTTTTAATATCAATTACTGAATTAATTTTAGTAACTTTTGCTTTAACTCTATTGATTCCGTGTTGAAGCAAGTAAGTTTTACCAACTGTAAGCATTTGGCTATCTAACCAGCAAATTTTTGCATCAATTTCTTTTCTAGATTCTGGTTGTTCACCAACTTTAACCAGCATATTTCCTCGACTTACATCAATATTGTCTTCAAGAGTAATTACCACTGATTCTTTTGCTTTTCCAACTTCCAGTTCGACACCAAATTTCTCAATAGTTTTGATTTTACTGATTTGGCCACTAGGAAGAGCTTCTACTAAATCACCTATATAAAAGCTTCCACTGGCAATTTTACCAGCATAACCTCTATAATCATGGAATTCTTCTGTTTTTGGTCGAACTACATGTTGAACAGGGAACCGAGCTTGTTTTGTGCTTAGTTCAGCATTCTGTGTTCCGTAATGTTCGAGTGTTTCTAAAAGTGGCTCGCCTTCGTACCAAGGAGTTTCGGTAGATTTTCGAACTAAATTTTCTCCATAAAGTGAAGAAATTGGAATAAATTTCAAGGTTTGCCCTTCAAAACTTACTTGTTCGGCAATTGCTAAAAGTTCAGATTTAATTGATTCAAATCTTTCTTGACTATAGCCAACCAAATCCATTTTATTTACAGCCACAATGATATTCTTAATTCGAAGCATTGAGGATATGTAAAAATGGCGTTTGGTTTGTTCCACAACACCATTTCGTGCATCAATCAAAATAATTGATACTGAGGTATTTGATGCACCAGTTACCATGTTTCGCGTGTACTCAAAGTGTCCTGGCGTATCAGCAATGATGTATTTTCTGTTGGGCGTGCTGAAGTAAATGTGAGCCACATCAATCGTGATACCTTGTTCACGCTCTGCAATTAAGCCATCTGTCAATAGTGATAAATCTAAGAAATCAAGGCCTTTTCGCTTTGAGGCCGATTCAAGTGCTTCGATTTTATCTTTTGTGATTGAATTTGTTTCATATAACAAGCGGCCGATTAGAGTACTTTTACCATCATCTACCGAGCCAGCCGTTGCAATTCTTAATATGTCCATAATTATTGAAGCCTAAAGAGAAAAATTAAATCTTTTTAAAAGATTTGACTGAAATTTTGTTTGATAAATGTAAACGTAAATACTGTGAAGAATATTAAAAATACCCAGCTTGTTTACGTTTTTCCATAGCAGCTTCCGAGCGTTTATCGTCAATTCTTGCTCCTCTTTCGGAAATCTGTGCTGATAGAATTTCTGAAATTACATCATCAATATTATCTGCCGTAGATTCAACGGCCGCAGTACATGTCATATCTCCAACAGTGCGGAATCTCACTTTTGATTGATAAGGCACTTCATCTTCTGATTTGTTAATAAATTCTGAATCTGCCCAAATCATGCCATCACGCTCAAATACTGCTCGTTCATGAGTAAAATAAATAGAAGGAATTTTAAGCTTTTCTTCCTTAATATAATTCCAAACATCGAGTTCTGTCCAATTTGAAATAGGGAAGACCCTTACATTTTCACCTAACTCAATTTTTCCATTAAGCATATCAAATAATTCTGGACGTTGTTTTTTTGCATTCCACTGACCAAAATCATCTCTTACCGAAAAAATTCTTTCTTTAGCACGAGCTTTTTCTTCATCTCTTCTTGCACCTCCAATACATGCATCAAATTTGAATTCTTCAATGGCATCTAATAAAGTGACTGTTTGAAGTGCATTTCTACTGGCATATTTCCCAGTTTCTTCCTTAACTTTCCCTTGCTTAATTGAATCTTCAACATAACGAACATGAAGTTCTAAGCCTAATTTTTCAACAAGCCAGTCACGGTATTCAATTGTCTCAGGAAAATTATGTCCTGTATCTACATGAAGAAGTGCAAAAGGAATTTTCCCAGGATAAAATGCTTTTTGTGCTAACCTAACAACTGTGATAGAATCTTTTCCACCTGAGAATAATATAGCTGGTTTTTCAAATTGAGAAGCTACTTCTCGCAAAATATAGATTGCTTCATCTTCCAATTCTCTTGGAAAAGAGCTATCATTTGCTTGATAAACCGTTGTTTTTTCTGAAAAAGTACTCATTTAAAGAATAGTGATTAACGATTTACGAATAAATAGGGTAATTGGCCTAAAAATTCGCTTAATTTATATTAGTTGGTGCGTAAATGTAACGCAAAAATATAGAATGATAAAATATGAAAGAATCATCCAGCGTGTAGGCCGCACTCTTTTTTTGATTCTTCCCACCACCATCGGCCTGCTCTTGGGTGTTCATGTGGTTCAATAGCTCTTGTACAAGGTAAACAACCAATACTTACAAAACCTTTTTTATGCAATGGGTTATCAGGGACTTTGTTTTCTGCAATGTATTTCAATACTTCTTCATACGTCCAATGTATTAAAGGATTAAATTTCCAAACCTTGTTACCTTCGTCCCATTCCCATATTTTCATATCGTTTCTATTCTCAGATTGTTCTGCACGAAGGCCTGTAATCCAAACTTCAGCTCCTGCTAAGGCTCTTTTTAAAGGTTCGATTTTTCTGATAAAACAACATTCTTTGCGGTTTTCGACAGATTCATAAAAGCTATTAGCTCCTTTGTTAGATACAAGTGCTTGAATTTTCTCAGTATTTGGGTAAAATACTTCAATATTTTTTTTGTATCTCGAACGAGTTCGGTCTATTAGTTCATAAGTTTCTTGAAATAAACGACCAGTGTCAAGGGTGAAAATGTTAATGCCAATTTCATTTCTGAAAATGGCATCAGTAATTACTTGGTCTTCCTGTCCAAAAGAAGTTGAGAAGACAACTTTACCAGGATATTGATTGGCTACAAAGCTGAGTCCTTCGGGTAATGAATATTTTTCTAATATTTCAATCATTTTGTAATTTCTTCAAGTGTTTATCACAGCCAAGCTTTGGCTAAATTCCAAATATTCAATAAAACAACCAATACTCCTACTGAAATCATGATTGTTTTTGGTTTGAATAATCTAACTAAAAATGCACCAAGCGGAGCTGCAAAGATACCACCAATGATAAGTCCGGCAATAGCTTGCCATGCTTGAATATCAATAAAAAGCATAAATACACCTGTGCTAAAGAAAGAGACAAAAAACTCTGCTGTATTGACTGTTCCTATTGCTTCTTTCGGGGCATTTCCTTTACTAATTAAATTTGAAGTAACCAATGGCCCCCAACCACCACCACCAACGGAATCAAGAAATCCACCTATTAGTCCTAAAAGTCCTAAGTTTTTGTTTTGGGGTTCTGGTGGTCTTTGTTTAAATGCCTTTGAAATAATGATACTACCCAGTATAATCATATAAATAGAAATGTAGGGCTTTATCATTTTTCCATCAAATACATCAGAAATAAGGTATGCACCCAACATAGCTCCTAGCACACCAGTAATAACAATTCTGAAAAATAATTTTTTATCAATATTACCAAAATAGATATGTGAAAGCCCCGAAACTCCAGTTGTAAATACTTCAGCAGTATGCACACTTGCAGTGGCGTATGCGGGTGGAACACCCAGACCCAAAAGCATTGATGTACAAGATGCACCGTAGGCCATTCCAAGGGCACCATCTACTAACTGAGCTAAAAATCCAGCTCCGATGTAATAAACAAGAACGGTATCAAAATTAAAATTAAAGCTATTTATTCCCGAAGTAATTCTGTAAACCAAAATTCCAATTAGTGAAACTTTCATAAATACCATTGCATAGGCAATGAATTTCATTTGTATGTTTTCACTTAATGCTAAAGCAATTCTTTTCATAGGTTAATTTATTAGGCAATTTCTAATTTTAATGTTTCTCTTACAGAAATTGCTTGTTTTAAGAAATCTTCTGCTGTTTCAATGAAATCTATGGCAAAATCTTTTGTTGGTTCATTTTTATTGATTTGTAAAATCTGTTCTTTTACATTGCCACCAAATTCATTTTCAAAATGTTTATCAAATTCCGAAATAATACCGTGTTGAGTACTACAATTGATATTCTTGTCAAGTAATAAGGCTTTTGCAGTATTTACTTGCGATTGATAAGCATAATAAATGGCATCGGCTAAACGATTTTCATTAAAAGCTTCTTTTGCCCATTCTATTTTTTCTTCTGATTCATAGAATAAAGTAGCCACTAAATCAATGATTACACTAGCACATTCTCCGACCCCAATTTCAGTTTGGAAAATCTCATCTCGACCCCAATCAACGAAGTCGGTGTCAATGAGATTAGTTAAATCTGCCAATGGTTTTAAAAGATTATAGAAATATTTCTCACCTTGACGCTCATAATAGTCATTGAAGTATTCTCCTTCTAGACCATTGGTTTCATAATCGTTTAAAACTGTACGGAGTAATTGAGGCCCTCTTTTGCTTGGAACTTTAATTACTTTGTCAGCAATTCTTCCTTGACCGTTGCCGATGGTTCCGCCTCCTAATAATACTTGTAACGCAGGTAAAACCTTTCCTCCAGCTTTTAACGAGCTTCCATGAAACCCAATATTGGCCATGCTATGTTGCCCACACGCATTCATACACCCTGAAATCTTGATTTGCATTTTATTTTCTTCAATCAATTCAGGGAAATCTTCTTTCATCACTTTTTCTAATTCAAGCGAAATGCTTGTACTATCAGAAATGGCTAAGTTGCAGGTATCAGTACCAGGACAGGCTGTAATATTGACTATACTATTGGCACCGGGTGCAGCTAGGTTGTGCTCACTTAAAATTTCGAAAACTTTCACTAAGTTTTCTGCTTTTACAAACCTAAGTAATAAGCCTTGGTTTACGGTTACTCTTACATCATCAGCAATATAATTAGCTAATTTGGCAGAAAGGCTACGTGAAACTGTGCTAGAGATATTTCCAAGTGGAACTCTTACAAAAACACCATAATAACCCGACTGCTTTTGTGCAAAAGCATTGGTTTTGAACCAATTATTAAACTCAACTGAATCTTTTGTTGCAATTTCTGAAGAAACTGAAATACTGTCGTTTTTATCAAATTCCTCAGTTTTGATTGGGTAAGTTTTTACTTTCAATGAAAGTTTTTCTTCTTCAACTAATTGCATGAAGGCTTCAAAACCAATTTTTGCAATTAAGAATTTTAAACGTGCTTTATGACGAGAGTTTCTTTCTCCGTGGCGGTCAAAAACACGAAGTACTGCCTCAATAAAAGGAATAATAGCTTCTTCTTCTAAAAAATCATAAGCTGTATGTGCTAATTGTGGTTGTGCTCCTAAACCTCCACCAAGCATTATTTTGAACCCTCTTTTGCCATCTTTAATTTTAGAAATAAATCCTAAATCGTGCATGTAGCTAAGAGCGGTATCATCATCTGTATTTGAGAATGACATTTTAAATTTACGGCCCATTTCTTGACAAACGGGGTTACGTAAAAAGTATTCAAATGTGCTATGCACATAGGGGGTAATATCAAAAGGTTCATTTGGGTCAATTCCTGCTGTTGGTGAACCAGTAATATTTCTTACCGTATTTCCACAAGCTTCACGAAGGGTGATATTATCTTGTTCGAGTTTTGCCCATAACTCTGGTGTTTTTTCAAGACTCACAAAGTGAATTTGTACATCTTGACGAGTTGTAAAATGAAGGTTTCCTGTCGAATATTCATCTGAAATATCTGCAATTCTATTCCATTGTTTCAGGGTCATTTTACCGTAAGGTAATTTGATTCTGACCATTTGTACTCCTTGTTGGCGTTGCCCATATACTCCGCGTGCTAATCTCAGACTACGAAACTTTTCCTCATGAATTTTTCCTTCACGGAATAATCTGATTTTACGCTCTAAATCAATGATGTCTTTTTCGACTAATGGGTTTTCTAACTCAGTTCGGAAGCTTTGCATATATCAATTCAATTTTACTTGGGCAAATATATATTAAATCTATAATAATTATAGACTATATGGGTAATTATTTTTGAAACTTATTAAATAAGTACAATAAATACTTTAAAAAGAAAAATTATACCTTATAAGTGGTGTTTTCTTCGGCCAATAATGTATTTGCGAAAACTGTTTTTGCTTCCTCAAGGTGGGTCTCGAGGGTTTTGTAACGTGAAGAATAATGCCCAATAATCAACTGTTTAGCATTTGACATTTGAGCGATTTTTGCGGCTTGTTTGGCGGTTGAATGATTTGTTTGTTCGGCTCTTTTCGCCTCAGATTCAGTAAATGTAGCTTCGTGATAGATTGTATCAATACCTTGTATTTGGTTGACTTTCAATTCGTTAAATGCAGTATCTGAACAATAAGCGAATGATTTGCTTTGTCCACCGGGAACTGTAAAATCTTTATTTTTATACGTAACCCCAGTAAGTTCGTCAAAAATATCTAATCCATCTTTTAGCATTTTCATGTATGGGATAGGAAAATTTGAAGGTAATTTATCTGCAACTATTTTGCGTTTAGATGCTTTTGAACGAAATAAAAATCCACAGCAAGGAATGCGGTGTTGAAGTGGAATTGTTTCTACGGTAACTAGATTAGTATCTAAAATTTGATTTATTGATTCAGTATTAGTTTCAACAAAAATTATTTTAAAATGCAGTCGAGTATCTGAATATTTGAATTGGGTAGTTAAAATTTCGTCAAGCCCTCGAGGAGCAAATATGGTTAATTCTTCTTTACGTTGATTGAGATTCCAACTTGAAAGTAAGCCAATTAATCCAAAGTAATGGTCGCCATGGAGGTGGCTGATAAAAATATGTCTTATCCTTGAACTTTTAATTTTATTTTCAAGTAACCGATACTGAGTTCCCTCGCCGCAATCAATCAAAAATGATTCGTTTTCAATAGAGAGAAGAAATGCAGAGGGATGACGATTTACAACAGGAGTCGCTGAGCCAGTACCTAATACTAAAAATTCAAAATTCATAAATAGTTTGTGCAAAAAACCACTGAATAACACATATCCAGTGGTTCAATAAATAGCATTAAAATTTACCTTCTGTAAATCCGTTTTCTTCACCCAAATCAAACTCATCATCTTCTTCTTCACGAAAATCATTTTCTAAATCATTCATGAAAACTGCATCAATTCCTTCATCAACCGTTGGAAGAAGTACGATTTCTGGTATTTTTTCACCATCAATTAAGTCAAGGATATCATCATCTTTTGTACAAACAATAAATAGACCATGCTCACTGCGGCAAACTTTGGTTGCTTTTCTAAGAAGCGAAAGACCTGATTCATCAATTTCCAAAACCTTTGAAAAATCAAGAATCATATTCATAAAACCTTCACGGTAAAGTACAACAATTTGTTTTTCTACCTCAGCAGTGATTGATTTATCGAATTTATTTTCTTCTATTTGAATAAGTGCGTAATGTTCGGTTTTTTCAACTGAATAAGTCATATTGTTGTTAGCTTTTTTTGCAAATTTACAGCAAAAATTTATTTATTGCTTAGACTTAATTACTTTGAGTAGAAATTTATTTACTTAACCTAGTATTTTATCAATGAGTGTATCAACTTGATTATTGATTAAACGAATTTTCCGAGCAATTGTTTTACCTAAAGTTGGCTTGTTTGGGTCATTAATTCCAAAAGCTGGTTGAAACTTCAATAATTTTTTATAAGAATAATTGTTAAGTTCTGTATCATATTCCTTTGAAAACTCCATTTTTTTGTAATTCAAAGAAATTAAATTTTGCTCCTTTTTTAAAATTTCAAGATTTCGTTCAGGTAGATTCCAATACCCAACATTTACTCCCTCATTTTTTAGAATAAATACTTCTTCAAACATAGCAGGCACATGTTCCAACCAAAGTTGGTCGGCGTTCATGCCTTTACATAAATTGATAAATCCTTTTTTACGAGTATTATTGCCCCACCAAGATAAGAATCGAAAAGTTTCTTCAGTATTTTTTAAACCAATAAAACCTGAATGATAAATACCTGAGTTTAGGATTTGTTTCTCATCTGGATGCTTGTTGGCAAATAATAATTGCGGTGTAATCAAAATATTAGATGTTTGCAGAATATCTTCAATAAATTGTAATGATTGGAAAACCAAGGATGTACAATCTATATATAATAAAGTTTCAGATTTTTTTAGGAAATATTTCGCAAAAAATGGTTTACAATTTGCCAACAACTCCTCATGCGTATAGCGATGAGACATTTCGTTGAAACCCTCAATGCCTAATTCCTGCACTGGAATAATCTCAAATATGGTTTTGAATGTTTCATTGATTTGTGAAATTTCATCAACCAATCCAATAGAAAAAGTAGCATTTGGATTAGTTTTCTTCAAAGAATCACCCAAAATACAAGCATTTGCTAATTGATTAATATGGCAAATTGTAAAAATATTCATTCCTTAAATTAGTTCTTTTGATTTGATAACCTCTAAAACCTCTGAAATTTTAATTTCAGAACTTGGTCCATTCGTATTTCTAATAATCGTTGCGGTTTTACCAGATTTATAGCCTCCTGAGTAGGGGATATGGTTGACAAAATTAGACAGTTTTCCGAGCATAATTATGCCGTAAGTGCCAACCGCATTGGCTAAGTGGGCTGGCCCACTATCAATGCCAATGTATAATCTTGCTCTTTTGATTACCTCGGCGGTTTCTAAAAGACTTAATTTTCCACAAAGATTGATATAGTTTTTTGAATGAATTGCCAATTCGCTTGATAATCCTATTTCAACAATAGCTATATCGTATTGTTCAATTAGTTGATTAATGAGTTGTTGCCATTTTGACGCATCCCAATTTCTACTATTTTGTGCAGACTGACAATGAATTACAATAAATTTAGTGGGTAAATTCAACGAATCAATTTTTTGAACTTCCGAATTTGAAAAGTACAAAATTGGTGTTTCATCAATTAATTCAATGCCTGCAATTTTTTGTTGGACTTCCAGCAAATTTCCATGAAAATAATAATTTTCAATGGTTATTCCTTTTTTATCAGCCACTTCATTATCAACAAAAACATTACAGATTTCGCAGTGACTATTATTTCTAAATTGGAGATTATAAACAGTATCAAAAATATTTGCTCCCAATATTTTTTTGCGATGATTGGCACAAATATCTTCAAAAATAATATCAATATTGGGGTTATTTTGAACGAGTTCTTTAAAAGCTGGACGAACAAACCAAATGATTGTTGAATTTGGATGCTTTTTTCTGACTTGACGAGAAAGTGGTTCTCCAGCAACGATATCTCCAAATTGTTGAGTCAACGCAATTGCTACAAATGGTTTTCTATGGTAAAGTTTTTGAACCTTGAACCAAAGAAAATCTATTATAAAATGAATGTTTACCTTTAGTATATGAGAATATTTTTGGTAACGATGTTTCCAAAGTGCAATGAATTTTTTCATTTTTTGATTAATCAAACATTAATGCTAGCTTTTCTAAAGGCATTTTTAGATATTTTCTCACTCGCACCAAACGTTGTACTTTCTTTGGCTTCACATAATCGCATTTGAAGTTTTTCCAATAAAGCTCGTTATTCTTGAGCAATTGCTCTCTATATAAATCGAATAAAGGAATAATATCTGGTCTTTCAGTAAAGTTGATTCTATTTTGATATTTCGAAACCTCTTCTGGTTTGGCTATCAGATACCCACTGTAATGAAAAAACTGTAGAGGAATCGTTTGATTAATGTACCAATTTCCATCTTTTGAAGTACAGTGCCTTTCATGAAGATTCCAATAAGCAACATTATAGCCTAAGTGTTTATCAATCAGTACATTATTAAAGTATGCAGGAAAAAACTCCGCCCAATGTTGGTCAACAAAAAGCCCTTCACATAAATTAATCACACATTCTTTAGCTAATTTATCGCACCACCAATCAATCATTTTTTGTGCTTCAGATGAACGGTTGATGGCAACAAATCCAAAATTAAAAACCCCCGTATTCACAACATCTTCTTCATTTTGCCATTTGTCATCGTTGTATGGGGTAGTAATATGCGGTGTTACAATGATGTTGTATTTTTGAAGATTTTGTTCTAAATGAGTAAGTTTATCGAATACAATAATATCGGGGTCAAAATAAATAATATTACTTATTTCAGGTCGATTTTTTAAGAAATAATCAAAATAATAAGGTTTTACAGCGGTATTTAATTCAGTAATATCATAGCGTTCGCACATACCCGCAAAATCTGGAATGTTAATTTTATCCACTTCCAATAATTGATAGGCCGGTAATTTTGAAACTTCTATATCTTTAGTGTCGAGTTTATCTACCAACCCAATGATATACTCAAATTCTGGGTTTAAAGCATGAAGTGAATCACCAAGTGTATGTGCTTGGGCTAAATAATTTACCGAACAAAGTGTAAAAACAAGCGTCATATTATTTAAGCAAAATAAATTGCTATATATTTTCAATTATATAGAAGCCAAAAGTTGTTCTATTTTTAAAACTGAGTTTTCAAAACTGTATAAATTCAAAACTTTTTCCTTAGCTTTTTCTCCAAGGTGCTTTGCATAAATCTGATTATTATTGAGTTTAATTATGCTCGATGCCATAGCGATTGTATTCAAATATGGTACAATTATACCAGCATCTTCCTCAATAAATTCACTACAACCACCTGTTTTTTCAAATCCAATCATTGTTTTTTGAGCCAATGCAGCTTCGAGCATCACTAATGGAAAAGGGTCTTCTCTTGAAACAATAGTAAAAATATCCAAACAATTAATTAATTCGATGGCATCGGGTGTTTGCTCAATAAGTGTAATTTTATCTCCAATTCCCATTTTGGCTATATCATACGATACTTGTTCATAATATTCGCCTTCTTTTTTTACGCCAATCCAAATGAAATGATACTTTTCGTTAGAAGTATTTAAAATTTGATTAATAACTTGAATGAAAATATCTATACCTTTCCTCCATTCGGCATTTCCACAGCCACCAATTAAATGACAACTTTCGGGTAAATTGTATTTAATTTTGATTGATTCTTTGTTAGCTTCTGAAAGACGATGTAAAATCTTTTCATTATCAACAAAAGAATGAATAATTGAGGTTTTATTTTCATCAACTCCATGTACGGTAATTAAATTCTCGGCAACAGCTCTTGAACAAGAAATTATTTTAGTTGAATTTTTGAACAGAAATTCGCGATCAGATTTATTTGAATATAATTGAATTGAAAATTCTAATTCATGAATATGCGTAATCAGTGGTGCTGATAAATACTTTTTAATTAGTGGTAGTGCATGGGAAGTTGCAATGGTATTGGCATAAATATAATCAAATGAGCTTTGTTGAAGTTTTTCAAGCAGCAGTTCTATTTGATTTTGTTCATTTCCTTTGACAAATTTCCTAAAAGTTCTTTTTAATCCATTCGAAATATGTGCATCATCATTCCAATAGTGAACAGGACATATTTTTGAAAATTCATTCTCTAAAACACCTCCATCAAGTAGCAATAATTGCATATTGATACCTTTGGATTTCAAATATTTCATGATATTCATCAAAAATAGCTGAGCACCCGCACGGTTAGCATCATGACTTACGAAGAGAATATTCATCAATTTAAGAATTTAAGACTTTCTTTTCAATGAGCATAATTAGAATATGAATAACCTTGATGTGGATTTCTTGAATACGGTCGGCATATCCAAAATGTGGAACTCTGATTTCTACATCAGCTTTATCCGCTAATTTGCCGCCATCTTTTCCAGAGAAAATAACAACATTCATCCCTTTTTCACGGGCAGCTTCAACAGCATTGATAATATTTTTAGAATTTCCACTGGTGCTGATTCCTAATAATACATCACCTTCATTTCCTAAACCCTCAATAAATCTTGAAAAAATATAGTCAAAACCATAATCATTCCCAACGCAAGAAATATGACTTGGGTCGGAAATAGCGATAGCAGCCAATGATTTTCTATTATCACGATATCTTCCGGAAAGCTCTTCAGCAAAATGCATGGCATCACAATGAGAACCACCATTTCCACAAGAGATGATTTTTTTGCCATTTTTGATAGCATTTGCCATCAAATCTGCTACTTTTTCGATGTTTTTAATGTTCTCTTCAGAATTAATGAAGTTATTAAGAACTTTACTTGCTTCTTCTAATTCTGCTAAAATTGCCTGGTAGTTATTCATTATAAATCAAATAAGTTATCCCATTTAGAAATCTGATTTTGAATGTCAAAATCTAAGGCTCGATTTCTAAGGGTGTTATTATCAATGTTTAATTTTTTCTCTTGAATTTGTGCCATTGCTTCTCCTAAATCTTTTGGGTTAAAACTATCGACACATAAGCCCATTCCATTTTGAATAAATTCAGCAATTCCACCCGAATTATAACCAACAATTGGTTTTTCGAGGTAAGCTGCTTCAATCATTACAAGAGGGAAGGGGTCTTCTTTGGCGGTTAAAACAAAACCATCTGAAATATTGAGATAATCATAATATTCAGCCGATTTTTCTCCAATTTCGATGAAATTAAGTTTTTCAATCTTAGTTCGCTGACGAATATAATGCAACACACCTGTTTGTTTTACACTTCCTAACCACACAATATAAGTATTTTGAGGTAAATACTGAAATAAATCGCAAATGGTATCATAACCTTTTCTGAGATTCATCGAGCCAGACATTACCCAAACAAATGCATCGGCAGGAATACCAATTTTATCACGGATTGATAAAGCAGACTGCTTGATTGAAATGGTTTGCGTATCAATAAACGAATGAAGTAGGAGGGTATTTGAATAACCCATTTCTCTGATTCTTCTTTCGACTATTGATGAACAACAGATAATTCGAGCGGCATTATCAAACTGAAATTTGAAATCATCGAATTTAATTTCATCGTAAATGCTTACCAATTCATGCACATGTAAATCATAGGGTACACCCACCTTTTGAGCTAAACGTGCAAATTGAGGCATTGTTATTGTGTTTAAATACCATCTATCAGCTTTGATTTTCTTTTGAATATCCAAAACTTTCTTTTCCTCAGGCGTAATCTTAAATATTTTATGGTAGATGCCTTCGTAAATTTGGTAAATAAAGCTTCGCCTATTATTATTTATAAATGTTTGGTCAGCAGTTGATTGTGTAGCAAATAATTCTCCGTTCAGACGAGTATAAATGGCTGATTTTATTTTACCAGAAAGATGCTTCAATAAATACCAAAGAAGCATTTCTGAGCCAGTGCGGCCACCAGTAGGTGTAATAAATAAAACTAATTTTTTACTCATTTACTGAATCAATTGGGTCTAAATTATTTAGATAATTTATAGAAAGTGGGCTTTTTTAAAATGATATTCCAGAAATAGTTTGAAAATATACCTATCATTTTGGCAAATTTCTTCTGATTTTCAAGCTCTGAAAATGGATTTTTTAAATGAATACAATTTGAAACTATTTTCATTAGGTAAAAAGTTGGAACCCATAGCCAATAATGCAGCATCAGTAAAAAATATTGAAACGCACCAAATTGTTTTCTAATCCAGACTAAATTTGAAAGCTGGATTTGATGGTCAAATCTATTAAAATAGGTGTAATTTTCGGCCTCTTTGTATCTTTCTGGTTTGCTTCCCCATTCTTCATGAATGATATTGCAATCATTAAAAACCAATAATTTACCTAATTTACTTAATCTATAGCCCCATTCAACATCTTCACCGTACAAGAAAAATTCTTCATCCAATCCACCAGTTTTTTCAAAACCTTCTTTCCTGACCATCAAAAATGCCGCGGCAATGTAATCTACTTGTTCGGGGTCTTGATATTGCTTTTGTTTGAAAAATCGGTCTAACTGATTTCTAAATTTTGGCGGGACAATCCAAAAGTCTTTTCTAAAAGTAAATGTATGATAAAATGTTCTTGGAGTTAGATCGGGATAAACTTGATTAGCTCCACCAGCAATTGCATCCGGTCTTTTTTCTAAATTTTCTACGCAAATATCAATGACTGGTTGGTAAAGTTTTGTGTCTGAATTTAATAGCAATAAGTATTTACCTTTAGCTATTCTCATTCCAGCGTTATTGGCTCTTGCGAATCCTGCATTATAACCAGTTGATAACCAAGTGATTTTAGGAAAATATGACTTGACGTAACCTTCATCATCGCCTTTTGAGGCATTATCTACAATAATTATTTCGTAGCTTACTTTTGAAGTAAATTGTTTGATTGTTTTGATACATTCAACAATTAATTCAGGTGTACGATAATTGACAATTATGATAGAGACTGTTACCAAATGACCCAAGATTTAAGTTTTGATTAAAGATTACTATTGATGATTTGTGTAATTCGCTCAACATCAGTTAATGCTAAATCATAATAAAGAGGTAAAGATAAGGCTCTTAATGCAATATTTTCCGAAACTGGACAAGGATTATAAAAGTCCAAATAAGGGAGTTGATTAAGTGAAGGATAAAAATATCTTCTTGGTATAATTTCTTGTTCCTTCAAAGCCGCAGTCACTTGAAGCAATTTTTCTTCCGATTCTAAAATTACTGGGTAATAAGCATAGTTATACGTAAATCCTTCAATATTGTTTGATGGGCGACTCAATTTACTCCAGTTCAATAATGAGTCATATTTCTCCGAAATGATTCTTCTATTATTGATGATATCAGCAACCTTTGGTAAGTTACAAAGACCCATTGCGGCATGAAACTCTGAGTTTTTACCATTGATTCCCATCATGTAATAATCATCATTCTTATGCCCAAAACTTCTATAAAAGGCTAATTTTTTAAGTAAATCCTCATTATTGCAAATAATTGAGCCACCTTCGATGGTATGAAAAACTTTAGTAGCATGGAAACTACAAGTAGTAATATCTCCAAATGAAAGAACTGATTTGCCTTTGTAGGTAGCACCAAAACCATGTGCACCGTCGTAGATTACTTTAAGGTTATATTTTTGGGCAATTTTTTCAATTTTTTCAACTTCACAAGGTCTACCATAAACGTGCGTAGCCAAAATACCACTTGTTTTCTCAGTAATAGCAGCTTCGATTAAATTGGCATTTATGTTATATGTATTTGGTTCAATATCAACGAATTTTGGTTGAAGATTTTCCCAAAGAATAGAGGTGGTGGTAGCACAGTAAGAAAATGGTGTTGTGATAATTTCACCAGAAAGTTCAAGTGCTTTCAAAGCAATTTGTATCGCAATGGTTCCATTGCCGACAAACAACAAATTTTCAACGTTTAAATAATCTTTTAGCTTATTTTCTAATTCCCTAACTAATGGGCCATTATTCGTAAGCCAAGTATTTTCCCAAATACCTTTGATAATCTCTTGGTATTCTTCTATTGGGGGTAAAAACGATTTTGTTACGTTTATTATCACTTTAATGAACTCAAAAAGAGCATAAAATTAAATTGAACTAAATTTTTTAATTTAATTATACAAGTCCATCCATTTTCCAAGTATGAACAGGTATATTGATTGGTCTAACGGCCCCAGGCCATTTGCCATACCAATTAGTGCCTTCTCTCCAATCTGCCACATCAAAGCTAATTGCATCTTCCATAAAAAAGATTGGGTCTGAAGTATCTTTTACAATCATGGCTGAAATGTAATAAGAGCCATCATTTAAAAAGTTTGCAGGAATTTCTAGCGTTCCTTTAATTAAACCTTTTGAGAAAGTTTTTGCTTGACTTCCAACATTGAAAACACATTCGCCTGTCATACTATATAAAAACATACTAAGGTTTAAATGAGCAGAATCGAGCATATTCCAAAACTCAATATTTATTTTCAACGGCGTACGAACATCAATATTTTTACTTCCAGAGATATATTCTGGCACTACTTCAATATTTTTTATTCTTACTTGGTCGTTTCCCGGAGCATTTTCTGGAGAATCCCAATTTTGTTGAAGTTGAAACTTAGAAATACTTGTCATATAATCATGTAAAACTTCGCCAACTTCCCCGTATTTAACTAAGCTACCTTTTTGTAAAAAGGCTGCTTTATTGCATAATCCCTGAATGGCTGTTGAATTATGGCTAACAAAAAGAATGGTTCTGCCACTGCTCGAAACATCTTTCATTTTTCCCAAGCACTTCTTTTGAAATTCAGAATCACCTACCGCTAAAACTTCATCAACAATAAGAATTTCTGGTTCGAGATGAGCCGCAATAGCAAAGCCCAAACGTACATACATACCTGAAGAATAACGTTTTACAGGGGTATCAAGAAACTTTTCGATTCCAGCAAAATTGACAATTTCATCAAATTGAGCACGAATTTCATGTTGCTTCATGCCCAAAATTGCACCATTCAAGAAAATATTTTCTCTACCAGTTAATTCTGGGTGAAATCCCGTTCCTACTTCCAATAAACTAGCCATTCTACCATTAACCTTCACTAAACCATGTGTTGGTTCGGTAATTCTACTAAGAATTTTAAGTAGAGTTGATTTTCCAGCACCATTTGAGCCAACAATTCCAATTCTATCGCCTTGTTCAATATCAAAGCTTACATTTTTTAATGCCCAAAAGACTTCCTTACTTTCTTCTTCCTCTTTCGAAGTAAATAACTCAGTGAAGAAACCCGAAACACTTTCTTTTAGGTTTTGGTATTTCTTCTTTTTGTGACTAAGAATGTACTTTTTGGAAATATTTTCAATCGAAATTGCTTTCATCTATATTTTACTGAAAACTCTTGTTCGGCTTTCTGGAAAATGTGATACAAAATTAATAGCTGGTATTGAATTCAATTGGAATGAATCATTTGTGAATTTGAACGAAATCAAAATCTACCTACAAATGGTCAACAAAAGAATTTTCATTTTTACGGAAAAACCAAATGGAAAATAGTACGGATACAACTACAAAAAACAGCATAGGTATGAAACTTTGCCAGTTAAAATTTGAAAAGTCGTCTAATAAGCACCATCTAAGTCCATCAATAGCTCCCGCAACAGGATTTAGGTTATAAATAGGATACCACCATTCTCTACTCACTCGTTCACTTGTGTAAGCTACTGGTGAAATAAAATAACCGAATTGAACTACAAAAGGTATTATCTGAGCAATGTCCCGGTATTTTACATTCAACACTGATGCCAGAAGCCCAGTACCAAAAGCCGCTAAATAAGCTACTAATAAAAAAAATGGAGCGAAGATGATATGCCAGCTTGGAATAAATTGATAATAAATGCAAAATATAAAAAACATTGCAAATGCAATCATGGCATCAAGTAAGCCTACCAATAAAGAACTAAATGGAATAATTATTCTCGGGAAATAAACCTTAGATACTAGATTACCATTGCCCACAATGCTATTACTTATCTGAGATAATGATTGCGAAAAAAACAACCATATTATTACTCCCGGAATCACAACCAACATGTATGGAATAGAAGAATCATTTTCAAGTTTAGCAATTTTCCCAAAAGCTAATACCATTACTAGAGCAGTCATGAGTGGCCTTATTACTCCCCATGCTACACCAAGGGCAGTTTGTTTGTAGCGTACCATCACATCTCTTTTACCGAGAATCCAAAACAATTCTCTTTGACGCCAAACTTCTCTCCAATAGTGTAAGGCAGATTTTCCTGCTTTTATTACGACTTCGTTGTTTTCCATTAATTTTTAACTAAAAAGGAGGGCAAAAGTAATATTTTTGAGTTTATGAAACAATTTTGTTTGTTAACTCATCAATTCCAAGTACGTCCTTCTCATTATGATATATAAAAGGCAAAGAAAAAAACCAACAAATGCCCCTTTAAGTGTATTACCACCAACTGTGTAAGTACGCTGCAAGAGTGGAAGTCTAACAGGTTGTAATACCGTAAATAAAGGTGTTTGGTTAATTAATTGCATTTTTAATTGTTCTACCGCTGCTAATTGTTGGAAATACTGCGTTGATACGTAGTTGTTACTACGATTCAACTGCATAGTACGCATAGGTGCGTTAGGGTCAACTGCATTTTGGTTTTGAAATTGTGCCTGAGCCAATTGTCTATCCGTTGAACTTAATTTACCTTCCAACTCTCTTAGTCTAATCATTTGGATATCGTAGATATCACGAGTTTTTCTGGTGCGAACCTCTACATAAAATTCTTTTAAAGTTTCAAGCAAAGTCTCTAGCCAAACTTTAGTCAAGAATTCACTATTAGTAGTAGCCGAAAGAACCATAATCGAACCATTTTTATCAAGTGGTTGTAGGGTTGTTTGAGCTTCTAATTTCTCATAAATGGTTGATAAGATGATATTTTCATCTTTCGTAAAATCATTTGGTGATTTTGGATTAAAGCGGTATTTGATAGCTTTATAGTTGGGTTCATGTAATAAATCTCCTCCCCATTCTTTCTTTGCAATATCACTGCTATCCTTATAGAAGTTGATGAAGAGGGTCTTTTTTCCACCAATCATTACTTCTTTCATCAAGGCCTTTTCATAAAGTGTTTTTGAAGTAATCAATAGACCAAAGTTGCCTCCACTAAATAAATCGTTAGATGTAGTTCCTGCACCACCAAAACCGAAAGCACCTGCAAGACCACCTAATCCACCGAATGCAGCTTGTCCACTTCCTGATTCTAAGTTAAATTGAATTTCACCTGTGTATTCGGTATCTTTCAGTTCCTTTACATCTAATAATAAACTAAAGAAAGTACCAAGGGCGATGCTAATCAATAATAAACGCCATTCATTGCCAATTAGGATGAATAAATTGATTATTTTTTTTACAAAATCTTTAGTACTAATTTGTTCTTCTTGTATGGTTTGATATTCTGCCATTTTTCAATTTTCTGTTTTAAATTCCCACCAATCCTTTATTTAGTCAATTGGAAAATTGCTAAAACACTTACTAATGTTGTAATAGTACCAGCAATTGTTGCAAATAAACCTTGTACTTGGGCAATTTGTTGCTGTGCTGTAACCGTTTTTTGAGGGATAATTATTTCAGAGCCTGGTTCAACTTTTGGGTAAAGATTTACAAAAAGTACTCTTCTAGTTCTATCAACTGACCCATTTGCATATAAAATGTATGATTTACTTCTTAATGATTTTTTAGTAAATCCACCCGCATTTGAAATATAATTAATGAAATTTTTGCTATCTAAATATTTAACAGTTGTTGGGTAAAGTACTTCACCTTGTACGCGAACTGTTTCAAGTCTTTTGGGAATTCTAATTATATCACCATCTTGTAAAATCATATCCTCATCTGAGCCCGGATTTTGCATAATTTTCGTCAAATTAATGCCAATTGAAGATACAGTGGTTGCATTAACATCTTCAACTTGTACTGCTTGATTACCTTTAACACTATTAGTAATTTCAGTAATGGCTTTTCTACGTTGAGCGAGTTCAATTTCGCTCAGTTGTATTTGTCTTACCAATGTTGCTCCTTCAAGATATGCTTGTGGACTTAGGCCACCTGCACGTTCAATTAAATCAGAAATTTTCTCGGTTTTACTTTTGATACCATAAGTTGCTGGATAAATTACTTCTCCTTGAATTTCTACAAATGTTTGTTTGATATAATTTGGAGAACGACGAATAAAAATTTCATCAAAAGGATACAATACAAATTTGTTTCCAGTTTGGTCAACTTTTAAATCCGAGCTAATACTAAATGTATAGGTATCGGAAATTTGTGCATTAGCAGAGGTTGGGTCAACATTTCTCTTTCTACGAACAACTTCCACTCTTGCCAATGAAGCGGCTTCAGAAAGACCACCAGCTTTTACAATGACGTCCTCAATAGTCATGTTTCTAAGGAATGGCATTTCGATTCCATCTTCTGCAATTGGATTATTTAATGCACCTTGAATACGTACGTAGGCTGGCTCAGTTAAATCAAAAATAGATGGAATAGTAATAATATCTTCTCGTTTGAGAGCTATATCAGATGCTTTTCCTTTAATGATATCATCATAGTTTACTGAAATATTTTCAATAATCATATCATCTCTTGTGCGAATTACAGTAATTCTTCCGGTCAGTGCTTCACCTTTTAACCCTTCAGCTGATTTTATTAGCTGGGTAAGCGTTGGGCTTGATTCTAAAGAATATTCACCCGGACGGAAGATAGCACCATTTACCGCCACCATGTTTTCAAATCTCTCCAAAACTCTTTCAATCACAACTGAATCGCCACTTTGCATACTGAAAGTGTTAAATTCTGACTCCATGACATCCAAAATCTTCCTCTCACGTGGCGTGTTTCTGTAAACTTTTAATCTATGACGATAGGCATAAGGTGCAAAGCCCCCTGCATATTCAATCAAGTTAGTAAGTTTCTCTTCTGGTAAAAGTTCAAATAAACCCTCTCTTTTCGTATTTCCTTTTACTGCAATTCTGGTTGAGTAAGGTAATACTTGAATAATATCTTGGTCTTGTAAAATGATATTTGATTTAGAGAAACCACTCATCAATAACTCGTAAATATCAAATGTTGAGATTATGCGGTTATTTCTAATCACATTAATTTTGCGGTAAGTACCTACTTCATTCGGTCCACCACAAGCATATAAAGCATTTTGAACAGTTGATAATGAAGAAAGTGTGTAAGTGCCTGGTGCTATAACTTCACCCGTAACTGTAACTTTGATACTTCTTATATTTCCAAGGGAAACATTCAAGAAAGTATTTGCAGGATATCCTGAATATGGGTTGAGACCAATAAATATTTTTGATAATCTACTTCTAATTCTTTCTTTGGCTTGTTCAATAGTTGAGCCTGCTACGTAGATTAAGCCCACTTTTTCAATTGTAATATATCCATCTGCGGTGATGATAGGTTTATACATTACTTGAGAATAGCCATAAACATCAATTAATAATTGGTCATTTGGACCTAACACATAATTGCTTGGAGTTGCGATATTAATAGCTGGGGTAGGGTCAAATTTAACAGTATTAAATAGATTATAGCCAAAGATTCTTCTTCTCAAGGTTGCTTTGGCAGCATCTTGTTCAGCTTCTTGCTCTCTAATTAATCTTAACGAATCTTCTTTATTTACAGCTCTTTGATCGGCTTGATTTAATTGAACATTTCTTACCGCATTTGGGTCATTTGTTTGTAACACTCTATTTTTAGCAGGTAAGGGCATATTTGCCGTTTGTTGTGCAGGAACACCATTATTTGTTTGGTTGGCAGCCGGAATATTCGCTGGTAGTGTTGTGGGAATGGCTGTTGGGCCAGTAGGGGTAGCAACAGGATTTTGTGCAAAAGATTTGCTAAATATCAGTATAAAAAGCGTAAATTTGAAAAAAAAATGCTGAAAACTGTTCTTGCTTAATTTCATATCAATAACGTTATTTGTCAAATGACTACCTCTTTTGTTATTTCTTTTAACGAAAAAGTTATGCAAAGTAACACAAGATTTTTTATTTTGTTGTTGTTTCATGTTAAGTATGTGTTAAAAAGAACTTTGATTTACAAAGTAAGTGATATTTCACCAAACTACAAAATATTCTAAGAAAAAATGGCTGAGATTAAAGAAGCAACTTATAATGAAGACAGTATTCGTTCGCTAGACTGGAAAGAACATATACGTTTACGCCCCGGTATGTATATCGGTAAATTGGGCGATGGTTCGGCGGCTGATGATGGAGTTTATGTTTTGCTTAAAGAAGTAATTGATAATTGCATTGATGAATATGCAATGGGTTATGGAAAATCAATTGAGATTAAACTTGATGAAGGCAAAGTTGAAGTACGTGATTATGGTCGAGGTATTCCGCTCGGAAAAGTTGTTGATGTAGTTTCGAAAATAAATACTGGAGCTAAATACGATAGTAAAGCTTTTCAAAAAGCAGTTGGATTGAATGGGGTAGGAACGAAAGCAGTAAACGCTTTATCTCACTATTTTAAAGTTCAAGCTTATCGAGATGGTAAAACCAAATGGGCAGAGTTTAATAAAGGAGAATTAACCGCCGAATCTGAAATTATTGATTCTGATTTGAAAAATGGAACTCATGTAATCTTTGAACCTGATAGTACGGTTTTTAAAAATTACCATTATATTCCTCAATTTGTTGAGGCAATGATTTGGAACTATTGTTATTTGAATGCTGGATTAACTATAAGTTTCAATAAACAGAAGTATATTTCCCAAAATGGGCTTCTTGACTTACTCAGAAGAAAAACGGATGAAGAATCGTTACGTTACCCAATTATTCATTTGAAAGGTGAAGATATTGAAGTAGCTATTTCTCATGGTAATCAATATGGAGAAGAGTATTACTCCTTCGTTAATGGTCAAAATACAACCCAAGGTGGTACTCACTTATCAGCTTTTAAGGAAGCGATTGTTCGTACAATTCGTGAACATTATAATAAGGATTATTCGCCAGAAGATGTTCGACAATCAATCATAGCAGCTATTTCAGTTCGTGTACAAGAACCAGTTTTTGAATCTCAGACAAAAACTAAACTTGGCTCGGCAACTATTTCTCCAGAACCCAATTCGCCTACATTGAGAACATTTGTAAGCGATTTCCTCAAAGAAAAGTTGGATAATTATTTACACATGAATTTGGCTGTTAAAGAGGCTTTAAAAAAGCGTATCGAACAGTCGGAGAGGGAAAGAAAAGAGCTAGCAGGGGTTAGGAAATTAGCAAATGAGCGGGCAAAAAAAGCAAACTTGCATAACAAAAAATTGAGAGATTGTCGTTTTCATTTAGATGATGAGAAAAATGAAAAAAGATTTGATACGATGATGTTCATCACTGAAGGAGATTCTGCAAGCGGTTCAATAACAAAAGCCCGTAATCCAGAATTGCAAGCAGTTTTTAGTTTGCGAGGTAAGCCATTAAATAGTTTTGGTCTAACTAAAAAGATTGTTTACGAAAATGAAGAATTTAATCTACTTCAACACGCTTTAAATATCGAAAACGGTTTAGATGATTTACGCTATCAAAAAATTATTATAGCCACTGATGCTGATGTTGACGGAATGCATATTAGGCTTTTACTTTTGACTTTCTTCCTTCAATTTTTCCCTGATTTAGTTCGAGAAGGGCATCTTTATATTCTTGAAACTCCATTATTTAGAGTAAGAAATAAAAAGGAAACAATTTATTGTTATTCAGATGAAGAACGACAGAAGGCAATCAGTAAGTTATCGCCTAAGCCTGAAATTACACGCTTCAAAGGGCTTGGAGAAATTTCACCTGATGAATTTGAAGGGTTTATTGGTGAAAATATTCGCCTAGAACCTGTTATTCTCGAAAAAGAATCTTCAATTCCAAAGATTTTGAGTTATTACATGGGTAAAAATACGCCAGAACGCCAGAAATTTATCATCGAAAATCTAAGAATAGAAAAGGATGAAATAGATGAAACATTGGCAGAAATATTAGAAATATAATTTAGAATTTCATAAATTTAATCGGCCTATCAACCCAAAGTTGATAGGCCGATTGGTTTATGAACTTATGAAAATGCTCATTTAATTAGTT
>NZ_LXHX01000060.1:0-10707 GCF_001649495.1 Emticicia sp. MM
TTGATAGGCCGATTGGTTTATGAACTTATGAAAATGCTCATTTAATTAGTTTTTATTGGTTTATAATATTGGATTATCTATCTTTATTAAATCCTATATCAAACATATTAACCTTTTGTTACTATTTGTCCTCTATTTTTTTTAATCTATTCTTTATGAAAAGTAAGAGTTCGCCAAAGTAGTGTAGGAAGTCTAAATTTATTACAATTAAGTACAAAATTTAGTGGTTTTATGGTTTATTAATTAGAAAAGAAATTTGCCACTTACTTAATCTAGCACTTTATGTTGTTTTATTTTAAGGAAATTGCGTGTTTTTAATTAAATTGCGGGTGAATTAATTTACAACCAACCTCTGAAATAAAAGTGACTCTCGAAGACGTAAGAAAAGATATTGATAAAATTGACGACCAATTATTGGTGCTTCTCAACCAAAGAATGAAGCTCGTACATAAAGTAGGAGAGATTAAACGTTCAACAAAGGCCATTATTTATCGACCCGAGCGTGAGAAGCAAATTTTAGACAGAATGAATGCTCAAAACGATGGCCCCTTGAATAAAGAGGCAATTGAAGCTATTTATTTAGAAATTTTTGCTGCTGCTAGAAATATAGAATTGCCCGAAAGAGTTGCTTATCTTGGTCCAGAAGGTAGTTTTACACATCAAGCTGCCGAAAGTAGATTTGGGGCCATGAGTGAGTACATGACCTTGCCTACAATCAAGTCTGTTTTTGAAGCGGTTGATACAGGTCGTGCCAAATTCGGAGTAATTCCAATTGAGAATAATCAAGAAGGTATTGTATATGAGACAGTAGATTTACTCAATGAAATGAATGTAAATATTGCTGCTGAATTGAAAATTCCAGTTCATTTTGCATTAGCTACTGAAGCTGAAAATCCTTCGAAAATCAAGCGTATTTATTCAAAAGATATTGCTTTTCGTCAGTGTAGAGGCTTTTTAAATAAGTATTTTGAACAGACTCATCCTGAAGAAATTCAAGTTGAATCTACTTCAAAAGCTGCAAAATTAGCAGCCGAAGACCCTGAGAGTGCCGCTATTTGCTCTGAAATAGCAGCAAAGCTTTTTGCATTGCCTGTATTATTTAATAATATTGAAGATAATAGCCAGAATAGAACTCGTTTCTTTATTTTGGCCAAAAACTTTGTCAATGCTAAGAGTGAAAATGATAAAACGACAATTATAGCAAGATTACCTGATACTGATAAACCAGGTGTTTTGGCCAACTTTCTTCAAGACTTCAAAAAGTCAGGAATCAACTTAACAAAAATTGAAAGCCGCCCATACAAAGGAGATGAAGATTTTAATTTTTGGTTTTTTATTGAATTAGAAGGTTTTTATCAAGATGAAAATGTAGAAAAAGTCTTCAAAAAATACAAAAATGCAATTAAATGGTTGGGTAGTTATGTAAGAAACACCTAATAATTAATAAAAATGGGAAGATGAAATTTCATCTTCCCATTTTTTTATAGATTTTATCAGTAAAAACTATTGTGAGTATTTATTTATCATTCTCTAATTACTCATTTCTTTCGAAAAATTGCCGCAAGAGCAATAATAACCCAAACTATATTTACTGCTACTGAGGGGTAAGCATTATGAGCGTAAGTATTGATAATAAAGCATATTCCGCCGATTAAATTGGCTAGTATGTAGCGTATATCTTTCGCATCAAGTTTGCCTTGAATGTTAAAAAAATAAGAGCCTACAATAAGTACCGAGCCTATCCATCCGATTATTTCAATTATTAAAGACATTCAGTTATGTTGTTGTTGGTAAAATTTATGATTAATTCAAGAGCCTAAAATAACTTTAGATTTTTCTCTGTCGGCTAGAATTTGGGATTTTAATTCATCTAAACCATTGAATTTTTGTTCAGGTCTGATATAGTCAATTATTTCTACAGTTACCGTTTCACCATAGATATCATCATCAAAATCGAAAATATTTACTTCTTGAGTTCGTCCAATTCCTTCAACTGTTGGTCGATTTCCAATGTTCATCATACCTTCATGCCATTGATTTCTAAAAAAAGTTCGTACGGCATAAACACCATTTGAAGGTATTAATTTATAATATTCAGAAACCTGCACATTGGCTGTTGGAAATCCAATTGTTCGTCCTAATTGTCTTCCTTTAACAACTATTCCAGTAAAACTATAGTTTCGACCTAATAAGTCATTGGCAGATTTTACTTCGCCGTTTAGCAAAGATTGACGAATTTTTGTGGAACTAATTGTAAGGTTATCAATTTCTTGACGAGGGATTTCTTCAATTTCAATATGAAAAAAATCTGAATTTGCTTTTAGATAGTCGAATCCACCTTCACGATTTCTTCCAAATCTATGGTCATATCCAATAACAAGTTTTTGAGTACCAATTCTTTTTAGAAGAATCTCTTTTACATATTCTTCCGAACTCAATTCTGAAAATTCACGAGTAAATGGAATCATTAGTAGATGGTCAACTCCTTGATTTTCGAGTAGTTCTATTTTTTCATCTATTGTTGTAAGCAGTTTTAAATCTTGGCTATCCTTTGAAACAACGATTCTTGGATGAGGCCAAAAAGTAATCACTACCGATTCTCCTTTTGTCTTTTCGGCGGTTTCTCTTAGAATTTGTAAAATTTTCTGATGTCCACGGTGCACACCATCAAAAGTACCACTGGTTACAATGGCTTTTTTTAATGGTTCAAAATCTGCTAAATTATAATATACTTTCACTGTTGTTTGTTCAAATTTTCGATTTTACTGAGTTTTTCGGGCAAACTTTCTAAGAACTGCTCAATTGTAAGTGAATTTTCAATCTTAAACTCGCCAATACGAGTTCTTCTAAGTGAACTCATGTAAGCCCCTGATTGAAGTAGTTTTCCGAAATCTCTTACTAAACTTCTAATATATGTACCTTTCGAACACACAATTCTAAAAGAAATTTCAGGAAAATTGGTAGAATCTACTTCAAACTCCTTGATTTCTACTTGTCGGGGTTTAATAATGACTTCCTGCCCTTTTCGTGCTGATTCATAGGCTCTTTTACCATCAATTTTAATTGCCGAATGAGCAGGCGGAATTTGTTCAATATTACCAGAAAGTTGTTTTACAACCTCGTTTATAGTTTTGCTATTAATGTGTTCTATTGGGTATTCTGCATCAAACTCAGTTTCTAAGTCAATAGATGGCGTTGTTTTTCCCAATACTAAAGTGCCTGTATATTCTTTCTCTTGTGCCTGAAAAGTATCAATTTGCTTGGTCATTTTTCCGGTACACAAAATGAGTAAGCCAGTTGCTAATGGATCGAGAGTTCCTGCATGACCAACCTTTTTATATTTACCAGCCCACCTTACCTTATTCACAACATCGAATGATGTCCATTTCAAAGGTTTATCAATCAAAATTACTTCATTTCTTTCGTCTGTCATATTACATGTAAATCATAACCAGCGGCTAAAAGGCCTAGAATAATTAATCCTACAATGATTCTATAATAACCAAATACTTTAAAACCATACTTTTGTAAGTAGCTGATAAAGAATCTAATAGCAATCATTGCTACAATAAATGCTACAATATTTCCAACCAATAAAAGTTGTATTTCATTTTCTGAAAATGAAAGTGTGCCTGTTTTAAATCCCTTTAATAATTTGTAAGCGGATGCCGCAAACATTGTTGGTACAGCCAAAAAGAACGAAAATTCGGCAGAATCTTTTCTTGAAAGGCCTTGAAACATTCCCCCAATGATTGTTGCGGCTGAGCGAGAAACTCCAGGAATCATCGCGATACATTGAAATAAACCAATCTGTACTGCTTCAATGTAGGTAATATTTTCTTTGCTTGCTCTTTTTTCAAAAAATTTATCAATGAAAAGTAGAATGACTCCACCTAATACTAACATGATAGCTACAACCGCAACACTTTCGAGTAGTTGGTCAATAAAATCATTGAGAATAAATCCTATAATTGCAGCAGGAATAAATGCTGCCAATAGTTTTTTATAAAATTCAAATGATTGAAAAAAACGTTTCCAATACAACACTACCACCGAAAGAATGGCACCAAACTGAATATTTACCTCGAATGCTTTTGTAAAATCAAGCTCACTTATACCCATCAATGATGAGCCAATAATCATGTGTCCAGTTGAGCTTATTGGAAGATACTCCGTAATACCTTCAATGATAGCAAGAATTATTGCTTCGATAAAATTCATGGTTGATTAAAGTTTAGAGGGTAAAAAATGCGAAAACTGATAGTATGAAGTTTAGCCATTGGTTTCGATTAACCATCTAGATAAACTTTTGACTACCAGTTCTTTAGATAAGATTATTTATTTTTATTTATTTTTTTTTGAAAATTGTTAAAAATTGGAATAGGAACCCAACAAATGCTATGGCTGGTCCAAGCGTTATTCCGAGGAAACCGAATCCAAATTCTTCTTTATCGAGAGTCATTATAAAAAAACCAATAATCAATAAAGCAATTCCAATTAGCATAAATGTATAATTCCCTTTTCCAAATGGAAGTGCGTTTTGTTCGTTATTCTCAGAATTGTTTGTAGTATTTTTCATTTTCTTAATTTGTTTCTTTATTAATATGTTAATATAAATCTTCTAAATCAGTACGCAAATAACGATACATAGATTGGAATGTACTTAATAAGCCAATTAAAATGCCCAATAAAATTACAAACCCACAAAGGATAGCTAGTTTGTAAAAGCTTTGTAGTACAACTAAATTTTCGATTTCTCTGATAGCAATTTGCTCGACTAAAATTAATAACCCACAGGCCAATATCCCAGAAATTAAACCTTGGATTAAGCCACGGCCTAAGAAGGGTTTTTGTATGAACCAATCGGTTGCACCAACTAACTGCATACTTCTGATGATAAATCTTTGGGAATATAGGGCTAATCTAATGGTGTTATTAATAAGTAGAACAATAGAAATTAGTAGTACTGATACAATGGAAGCGATAATTAGGTAAGCTTTATTGGCATTTTTATTAATGCTATCGACAAAATCTTTGGCATAATCTGCTTCAAAAATGCCCGGTATTTGTTCGAGGTCAGCTTTAATTTTTGCTAATTCGTTTTCGTTAAAGTATTCCTCTTTAATTTTTAAACTATAAGCATCTCGATATGGATTTTCGCCTAATATAGATTTGTAATCTTCTTTTGTTTCTTTTAAAACTTTTTCGGCTGCACTTTCCTTTGAAATAAACGTTATTTGAGGAGTTTGTTCAGAGTATGCCAAGTATGGTTTTTTTGAAATAAAGTATTTTACTGAATCTTTTTGTGTTTGTGTTAAAGACTTATCAAGGTAAACTTGTACTTCAATATTTTGCTTAATATACAATACCAACTGCTTTGAAGTTAGAGCAATCCAGCCACTAAATGCAATTAAAAATAATGCGGCTGTTAGGCTAATTATAATAAGCATACTTGGATAACTCCCTAATTTTCGATTATTTTTTTGCATAGTTAATCAGACTCGTTTTTATACTTGTCTGCAAAGATAAGCGATGTTGTATAAAATATGCAGAATTTAATGATTTTTAACAGCCTTTTCACAAAACTTATACGGCTTCACTTTTCCAGCGAGCTATTCGTTCAGGCATATTCTGTTCAATGATATTTTTTACAACTTCTGTAATTTCTTCAACTGTTGCATCTGGTGAGAAGTGAATTGGCTCTTTAAATTTAACCTTTAGTTCGGTATTTCTTTTCTTATAACTAAGCCCTGATTTATTAAATGCTCTTCTAAAGCCATCAATTACTACCGGTACAACAATTGGATTGTTATCTTTAATAATGTGTGCCGTACCTTTTCTGATAGGAGCGTATGGGCTGGTAGTACCTTGTGGAAAACTTACAACCCACCCAAATTTTAAACCTTTTGCAACATTTTCTCCAGCTGAGGTATCTAAAGTTCGTTTTACATTTTCTCCTTTAGCTCTCCAAGAGCGTTCAACTAAAATTGCTCCTGCTAAACTGAAAATCTTTGGAAGGAAACCATCTTTCATGGTTTCGCTAGCGGCTACATAAAAAGTTCTGGCTCTTGGGGCAAATAAGGCGATTGGAAGTACTCTGTTTCTAAAACCCCATTTAACTGAGCAGAAAATATGATAAAATGTTATTACATCTGCGAAATATGTTTGGTGGTTTGAGATGAAATAAACGTTTTGATTGGGGAGTTTTTCTAAGTATTCAGCACCCTCCACTTTTAATTGATTGGCAACGGCAATACGCCAATAAGTTGGTATTCCTGCAACAAGTATAATGATTCGCTTTAATATTAGCCAATTACCAAAGGGGTCACGCTCAAAAATGCCAAAAATATCAATGTACGACACATACCGAAAAAAAGGATTTGGGTCGTTGTTGGGAATTGGTAAAAAATTTTTCAGTACACTAATCATCCTCTAGTAATTTACTTTTATTGGTTTAGGTAGTTCGTTTGCAGATGTTAAGTTATACAAAAAATCTTACTTTTTCATTATTATCAACAAAAAAGATGTAATATTCTTTGAAAATATATAAAAAAAGCGTCAATTTCAATTGAAACTAACGCTTTTTGAATTATATAGATTGTAGGAAATAATTAGTTTCTTTTGCTAATTTCATCTCTGATTTTAGCCGCTTTTTCATATTCTTCTTGAGCTAATGCATCTTCTAGCATTTTATTTAACTCATCTAATGTGAAATCTTTTAAGCCACTTTTTACTTGTTTTTGAGGACGTGTTTTTGAAGGTTCTACCAACTCTTCCGCTTCTTGTTCATCTGCATCAGATGCTTCCGTTGTGGTGATTCCTGCTTCTGAAAGTATTTGATTAGTTGTATAAATTGGAACTTGGAATCTTAGACCAATGGCAATTGCATCCGATGGACGTGCATCAACTGTTTTTTGTCTTATACCGTCAGTACAAACAATTTTCGCAAAGAAGATACCTTCTCTAAGGTCTGAAATTAAGATTTCTTCTACTGTAAAATCGAATGCTCGGGCAAAAGATTTGAATAAGTCGTGTGTCATTGGTCGATTTGGAGTAATATGCTCCATTTCAATTGCGATTGCTTGAGCTTCAAACATTCCAATGATAATTGGTAATCGGCGATTTCCATTTTCTTCCGATAATACCAAAGCAAACGAGCCAGTTTGAGATTGACTCGGCGATAGTCCTAATATTTCGAGTTTTATTTTTTCCACGGTGCAAATATAAATAAAACTTAGCTTTTTAGTAGTTTAAAATTTTGTTTTTAAGTATATGAAATAATAAACTAAAATCTGTTCAATTAGTTTCAATTAAAATTACTATTCCTTTTGAATCAAATTAAATACGTTTAGTTTTTCAACACAATAAAACATTGAAATTTTAAAAGAGTGGGAGAGAACAAAAATTTACAAAAAAGAATACTTTAATGCTATGCCAGAAGCTGGGAATGCTCTTAAACCTAAGCCTGAAATGCTTTCTTTCACGAAGTAAATGCTGCATTTTATTGATGCAAATTATAGATTGGTTTCGGTGGAAACTGGAGAAATAAGTCCTTTGGTTTTGGAGAATCAAAAAAACAACTCAAAAATCTAAAGAGAACAAAACGAAGTTAGTTATGGCTGATATGACTTTGTCATTAAAAAGTAAAGAAATAAATGAAACTGTAAAATTATTTGGTAGATTCAAAATGACTAATAGAATGGCTCTTGCAAATGCTTTGAACACCAAACCCATCACAGTGGAACTGTCTATATTGGATTAGAAGTAGCTAAATATCCACAAGAAAAACAAAAAAGAGCGGTCTTTTAACCGCTCTTTTATTAAGATTATTTTGAAGCTAATACTGCTTTAGTCAATTTTGGTAAAACTTCAAAAACATCACCAACAATTCCATAGTCGGCGGCCTTGAAGAATGGAGCTTCTGGGTCTTTATTGATTACTACAATAACTTTTGATGAATTAACCCCAGCTAAATGTTGAATTGCTCCCGAAATGCCACAAGCAATATATAAGTTTGGAGAAACTTTCACACCTGTTTGTCCAACATGTTCGTGGTGAGGTCTCCAATCAAGGTCAGAAACTGGTTTCGAACAAGCGGTTGCGGCACCCAAAGCATCTGCCAAATCTAATAAAGGCTGCCATTGGTCTGGACCTTTCATTCCTCGTCCTCCTGAAACAACTAAGTCGGCTTCTGGTAAAGAAATAGTTCCTGTAGCCTTAATTGTTTCTGTAACTTTGGCTGTAAAAAGGTTATCAGACAATGCTGGTGATATGCTTTCAACCGTTGCACTATTGCTGCTTTCGGTCGGAGCGACAACATTTTTCTTGATAGCCAAAATCTTCACATCCCCATTTACATTTACATCAGCAAATGCTTTTCCTGTAAAAATACTAACTTTCACTTTAAAGCCATTGCTCAGGTCTGGTAATTCAGTAACATTTCCTACAACAGCCGCTTTTAAAGCACCAGCAGCTCGTGCAGTTACGGCATCAGCAAAAGATGATTTAGCCGCTATTACAATTTTTGTTCCCGTACTTTTCACAGTTTCGGCCAAAACACTTGCGTAGGCCATGCTATTTGGGTTAGATAATTTTGCATCATTGGCGTGTAAAACTTTGCTTGCTCCGTAATTTCCTGCTTTGGCTAGTTCAGCAGCATCAGCAGTACCGATTGCAAGTGCAGTAGCTGTTGTTCCCATCATTTCAGCTACTTTTGAACCGTAATAAACGGCTTCAAGTGATGATTTTTTGATTGCTCCATCGGCAATCTCAGTGAATATGAGTATCATTATAGTTCTAAGTTTTGAGTTCTGAGTTCTGAGTGAAAGTTTGAGTCAAAAACTCAGAACTTTAAACTCAGAACTCAGAACTAATTTATAATACTTTAGCTTCCGTTCTTAGTAAGTCGATTAATTTTTCAGCTTCTTCCGCAGGAATCATTTTACATGCACCTTTTGGAGCTGGTAAACTATATTTTTCAGTATTTGTCAGTGCTGCACCAGCCGCTGGAATTACTTTTAGTGGTTTTGTACGGGCTGTCATGATACCTCTCATGTTTGGAATTTTCCATTCTGCAATTGGTTCTTGACATCCTAAAACTAATGGTAATGAAGCAGTCAGTTTTTCTTTGCCACCCTCAATTTCACGTGTTATACTCGCTTCTGAACCATTGATATCTAATTGCATTACTGGTGAGAACGAGGCAATTCCAAGCATTTCACCAACAATACCATGTACAACACCCGAGTTGTAATCGCTACTTTCACGACCCATCAATACCAAATCATAAGCACCTTCTTTCGCAACTGCTGCAATTTGTTCTGCAACAAAATAAGAATCAGTTGGTTCAACATCAACTCTTATTGCATCATCAGCACCAATAGCCAAAGCTTTTCTAATTTGTGGTTCGGCATCTGCTCCACCAACATTTAACACAGTAATACTTCCACCTTGTTGTTCTTTTAGTTCAACTGCACGGGCTAAAGCATAATCATCGTAAGGCCCGATGATGTAAGTTACACCAGCTTTGTTTAGCTTTGTGTCGTTTTCTGTAAATGAAATTTTTGAGGTTGTGTCGGGTACGCTCGAAATACAAACTAATATTTTCATAATTTTAGGCTCCCAACCCCTAAAGGGAGATTTTATTTATTGTATGCTTTTAGGGGTGCTGAAAAGCATATTTATATAATTATCTGAAAATCAATGCACTTGAAAACATTTTATTATTTATAAAAATAAGTAAATAATAGTATGCGTGCATAACATTATGCAAATCTAAATTAAAGTAATATTCAATGCAAGAAGAACGCTTAAAAATTTTATTAAAGTATTTAGAAGAGGAGCCGAACGAGCCTTTTAACATTTATGCCATTGCAATGGAATATATCAATCGGGACATTCAAAAGGCTAAGTATTACCTTGAGATTTTATTAAACGAGCATCCAGATTATGTCCCAACCTATTATCATGCAGCGGCGGTATATGTTGAATTGGAAGATTATATAAAAGCCGAACAAACTTATTTGTTAGGCATAGAAAAAGCTCATCAACAGCAATCAAAGAAAGCCTATGATGAGCTCAAAAGGGCATACAGAATGTTTCTTGATGAAATGGATTGACGTTATTGTGTTTATTCAGTATTGTTCAAGAATTTATTAGTAATACAACTCGTTTGCTTCTTCGGTTTTGTTTTTACCAAATAAGGCACGAAATGTATTAGTCATATAAAGCATATCTAATACTTTACTTTTTGCCTGACGCATGATATATGTATGGTTGTTGTTTCTGATTTGTTCATCAAAATGATTGAGTACTAAAGCCATACAATCTTGATTATCAGTAAAGTCATCAATGATATACATTAAGAAACGATTTTCAAGTTGTGAGTCTGAAAAGTAGAATGCTACGTGTAGGTCTTGCCCAACTAGGAAGGTAGCAGTTTTGTTTGTATCAAAGGATTTGAACATTTCACCATGGTCAACTAAGCAATCAATAATTGCTACATCATCACTAACAATGCGTAAGGTTGGCTGGATATTCATAACTATATTTTTTTTAATTTTCCGAATAATATTTTGTTCTTGTATCAAACATAACGAAAAAATCTAAAAAAAATTCAATATAGTTTAAGTATTTCTTGGAATAGTATAATTTTTAAAATTTAAAAAGTAGAAAATTTGGTTTAAAAATTGAGTATAAGTACTTATA
>NZ_LXHX01000061.1:0-11172 GCF_001649495.1 Emticicia sp. MM
AAATTTAAAAAGTAGAAAATTTGGTTTAAAAATTGAGTATAAGTACTTATAAAAGATTTGATTATTCAAAAACAGCTTTAGATTTTACTTGATTTCAGGAAAAAAATATTGTTTTTGTAAAAACAGCCTATTTTGACACGCAAATTTTTTTTTCAAAAAAAAATATTATGAGCTACAAAACTTCTAAAATTATCACTTCATCAGATAAAAAAAACCGTTCTGCTTCTGTACTTATGATTTACACTGGTGGTACTTTGGGAATGGTTTATGATACAAAATCAAAGTCATTAGTCCCTTTCGATTTTGACCAAATTTTGGTAAATGTACCAGAACTCCAACGTCTAGAATTTGAATTAACGATTCTTACATTACCAAAGCCCATTGATTCGTCTAATATAAAGCCTTCTACTTGGATAGAATTAGCTAAAATTTTAAAAGATAAGTTCGAAGAATTTGATGCATTTGTTATTCTACACGGAACAGATACAATGGCCTACACTGCTTCAGCATTAAGTTTTTTGTTAGAAAACCTTTCAAAACCAGTTATTCTCACGGGTGCACAATTACCAATTGGAATTGCTCGCACTGATGCACGTGAAAATTTAATTACAGCCTTAGAAATTGCTTCGGCACAAATAAATGGTCGTCCAGTAATACCAGAAGTTGCAATTTATTTCAACTCATATTTATTGCGTGGAAACCGAGCAAAGAAGAAAGAGAGTAGTCAGTTTAATGCTTTTCGTTCCGAAAATTATCCTTCGCTAGCTGAGGCTGGTGTTACAATTGATTTCAATTTCCCATTTATTATGCCATTTAGACCAGATTTACCACTGGTTGTTCATGAAAAATTGGAAGAACATGTGATGATTCTTAAGTTATTTCCTGGAATAAATAGGGCAATGGTTCATAATTTATTAACAACCGAAGGTTTAAGGGGAGTAGTTTTAGAAACATATGGTGCAGGAAATGCCCCATCAGATGAGTGGTTTTTAGAGGAACTTTACGAAGCAACTAAAAGAGGAATTGTAATTGTAAATGTTTCTCAATGTGATGGGGGCAGAGTTCTACAAGGGCACTACCAAACCAGTTCAAAATTGAAATCTATCGGCATTATTAGTGGGTCTGATATTACAACCGAGGCTGCCATTACAAAGCTAATGTTTTTATTGAGTCAAGAATCTGAACCAGAGCGTGTAAAATATAGAATGGAGAATGCAATTTGTGGAGAAATGAGCTGATTGTTCTTATAAAATTAATAAAAGGTCTTTCAATAATTTCTGAAAGACCTTTTTAGAAAACTATTTTTTCACTCGAATCAGGCCTTCTTGTACAACTGAGGCTACTAATTTTCCTTCTTCCGTAAAGAAATTACCTCTTGTGAACCCTCTTGAATTTGAAGCACTTGGGCTATCTAGAGCATACAATAGCCATTCATCAATTCTGAAATCTTCATGGAACCACATAGCGTGGTCAAGGCTAGCTAAAAATAAATCATTTAAAGAAACGCTGTCTAAATGGGGGAGGGTGGCAGTTCCTAGTAAGTTGTAGTCTGCTGCATACGCTAAAATAATTTGATGTAATCTCAAATCATTTGGTAATTCTCCATTTGCTTTAATCCAAACGTGTCGGAATGGTTGTTGTTTTTGTGGTTTTAAAGGATTTATTTTTTCAACAGGTCTAAATTCTAATGGTCGAGGATGAGCAAAGTTTTTGTAGAAATCAGGTGCTTTTTCCTTGAAAGCTTCCAATAGAACCAAGTCAGAAACAAGTGCATCGGGCGATGGAACATTAGGCATTGAAATTTGGTGGTTGAAACCTTCCTGATTACTTTGAAAAGAACTAATACTACTAAATATAGCCTTTCCATTTTGAATCGCACTAACTCTACGTGTAGTAAAACTGCCACCATCGCGGATTCTATCTACTTCATAGAGGATTGGCATAGAAATATCACCCGTTAAGATAAAATACCCGTGCATTGAGTGTAAAATTCTATCTTCAGGAACAGTCTGATAGGCCGCATATAATGCCTGAGCAAGTACTTGTCCACCAAAAACTCTTTTCCAAGGTGCTTGATAGTTTTCACCTCTAAAAATATTTTGTTCTATTTTCTCAAGACTCAATAATTGTACTAATTCTTCTGCTGTTTTCATGCAAAATATTTTAAATGGCTTAATCCATTCTATTTTTAATATTTCTGTAATAAATTATATTGCTCTTCAATGGCAGTTCGAAACTCTTTTTTAAGGTTATCAATTAGTTGTTGTGTGCTCAAAACATCATTGATTGAAGTAACCCCTTGTCCAGCCGACCATATTGTTTTCCATGCTTTGGCTTCTGCTTGAGCTGCATCTAATTCTTTACCAAAATCTATCTTTCCAGCTTTTGACCAAAGTTCTGGTGTAAGTCCTGCCGCTTCAAGGCTTGGTTTCAAGAAATTGGCATTGACACCCGAAACAGCGGCCGTATATACAATGTCATTCGTATTACTTTCGACAATCATTTCTTGATATGCACTATCTGCTTTACTTTCTTTAGTATTAATAAATCTAGTACCCATATAGGCCAAATCTGCTCCAATTTGTAGGGCAGATGCTACATCTCGACCAGTACTAATGCAGCCTGAAAGTAAAATGGTTTTGTTGAAAAACTGTTTTACTTCATTAACAAATGCCATTGGGTGTAACGTTCCTGCGTGTCCACCTGCACCTGCACACACTAAGATAAGACCATCAACGCCAGCTTCCGCCGCTTTTTCCGCATGTCTTTTGCTAATCACATCATGAAAAACTACTCCACCATAGCTATGTACAGCATCAACGATATCTGAAACAGCTCCTAGCGATGTTATCACAACAGGAACTTTGTGCTTAACTATCATTTCAACATCAGCGTAGAGGCGTGGGTTTGTTTTATGAACAATTAAATTTACGCCATAAGGTGCTGCTGGCTTTCCATTGGTTTGAACGAAGCCAGATAATCTATTTTCTATCTCAATTAGCCATTGTTCGAATCCCTCCGTTGAGCGTTGGTTTAGTGCAGGAAACGTGCCAACAACCCCATTTTTGCAGCATTCTACTACTAAGTCAGGTCCAGAAATGAGAAACATTGGGGCAGCTACTGCTGGTAATGATAATGATTCTGAGAAATTTTGTGGTAACATTTTATTTGGTTTTTTGTTGAATTTGTTTTGAGTGAATACTTATACGAAGGTTTTGGTGCCTGTATAGTTGTCTCTGAACTCTTTTGGAGTAATCGAGTATTTTTTTTTGAAAACTCTGTTAAAGTATGAAAGATTGTTGTATCCACACTTAAAAGAAATTTCAGAAATTGTCAATGAAGTATCTATCAATAATCTTGTTGCGTGCCCAAGTCTAATATCATTTAAACTATCAATAAAGGTTTTTCCTGTTCTTTTTTTGATAAATCGGCTGAAACTCACCTCCGCCATATTTACTTCTTGAGCAATGTCTTCTAAAGAGATATCCTTGTGATAATTGACTCGCATGAATTCGAATGCTTTTTCGATTCTTCTGCTCTTAAAACTGACTTTTTCACTACTAAAAGCACCACTTGTAAGTAATCGAGATTCATTAGAAATGGAAAGTTCATGGAGAATGGCTATCAATTCTATTACCGATTCAAAGCCACTTTTTTGCGTTAGAGCAATTAATCTTGGTTTTATTTTTTCGATGGTTTCTTTCGAAAAAACAACTCCTCTTGTAGAACGTTCGAGTAAGTCTTTAATTTGATTTAATTGATTTCTTTGGAGTAAATTGTTATCAAATAAATCACGGTGAAACTGAATGGTTATTTCATGAATATCATCTTTATCAGATTGGTAGGCCAACCAAGCATGGGGCAAATTCGGACCAACTAAAGTAAGTTCTAAATAGTCAATCGCTTCATTGCTATCACCCACAACTCTTCTAGCTCCTTTGGCATTTTCAATGAAATTTATTTCGTATTCGTCATGGAAGTGAATGGGAAAATCAAAGTCTTTTTTTTGTCGATTAAAAACCATGAAGCAATCATGAGGTGTAAGCGGAGTGATTTCATGGTGAAAGGTGCTCATAATAAATAGGTATAGGTTAAAATAATTATAGGTATTTAGATTTTGTAAAAATAATATTTTTGTTTTTAAATGAATGTTTTTTCTTGAAAATGTTATAAAAATTTAATTTTAGGAAAATATGTTTTTAAGAATTGATGAAGAAAATGAGTTGTTTGATTAAAATAGTATCACATAAAAAACAAAAAGGGTGCTGAATTATTCAGCACCCTTTTTAGAATTTACTATTATTAGTTATTAATCTTTAAGATAGCCATAAATGCATCTTGAGGAACCTCTACTGTTCCAATCTGACGCATTCGTTTTTTACCTTTTTTTTGTTTTTCCAAAAGTTTTCTTTTACGTGAAATATCACCACCATAACATTTTGCTGTTACGTCTTTTCTCAAGGCTTTTACAGTTTCTCTCGAAATTACTTTTGCCCCAATGGCTGCTTGAATAGCAATGTCAAATTGCTGACGCGGTAAAAGTTCGCGTAATTTCTCACAAAGTTTTTTGCCCCATTCATAGGCTTTATCTCGGTGAACAATTGCCGAAAGGGCATCTACAGGCTCTCCATTTAAAAGAATATCAAGCTTAACCAAATGCGATTCACGATATCCGATTAAGTGGTAATCAAGTGAAGCATAGCCACGTGATATTGATTTGAGTTTATCGAAGAAATCAAAAACTACTTCTGAAAGAGGTAAATCAAATGTTAATTCTACTCGTGTAGATGTTAGATACACTTGATTTTTCAATAAACCACGTTTATCCATGCAAAGTCCAATGATTGGACCAACATAGTCTGCTGCCGTAATGATTTGGGCACTAATAAAAGGTTCTTCTATCCAAGAGATACCATTAGGGTCTGGCATTTCTGATGGAGCAGATACCTCAATAATTTCATTTTTTTTATCTACAACGTGGAATTTTACAGATGGAACAGTAGTCAACACGGTCATATCAAACTCACGTTCCAATCGTTCTTGAATGATTTCCATGTGAAGCATTCCTAAGAAACCGCAACGGAATCCAAAACCTAAAGCGGCCGATGTTTCGGGCTCCCAAATCAATGAAGCATCATTGAGCTGTAGTTTTTCCATTGCATCTCTAAGGTCTTCAAATTCAGAAGTATCAACAGGATAAATCCCTGCAAAAACCATCGGTTTTACTTCTTGGAAACCTTGTACAATTTCTTTTGTTGGGTTTTCGGCATTCGTTATGGTGTCACCAACTTTTACTTCTTTAGCAACTTTTATTCCCGAAATAATATAACCTACATCGCCACAATCAACATAATCGCGAGGTTCTTTGCTTAAACGTAAAATACCAACCTCATCGGCATAATATTCTTTACCGGTTGCTAAGAACTTTACTTTATCACCTTTGTTTATTCTTCCATTTTTTACACGGAAAATAACTTCAATACCACGGAATGAATTGAAAGTTGAATCAAAGATTAATGCTTGGAGTTCTGCATTGGGGTCACCAACTGGTGGTTTGATTCTATGGATAATTGCCGCTAGAATTTCATTAATACCTATACCTTCTTTAGCACTTGCAGGAATAATCGAATCTCTATCACAACCAATCAAATCAACAATTTGGTCTTTCACTTCTTCTGGCATTGCTCCCGGTAAATCAATCTTATTTAAAATTGGAATGATTTCTAGGTTATGCTCTAAAGCTAAAAACAAATTACTAATAGTTTGTGCTTCGATACCTTGAGCGGCATCAACTACTAAAAGAGCACCTTCGCAAGCAGCAATCGAACGAGAAACCTCATAGCTAAAGTCAACGTGTCCTGGAGTATCAATTAGGTTAAGTACGTATTCCTGACCTTCAAACTGGTAATTCATTTGAATGGCGTGACTTTTAATTGTGATACCGCGTTCACGCTCTAAGTCCATATCATCAAGCACTTGGGCTTGCATATCACGGGCCGAAACAGTTCCAGTAAATTGTAATAGACGGTCGGCAAGAGTACTTTTGCCGTGGTCGATGTGTGCAATAATGCAGAAATTACGAATATTTTTCATTAAGTACCTTTCTCAGAAAGTAAAGTTCTTTAAACTGTATATTTTTGTTTGAATATTTAGATGCCTTACGAATTCTTCATGTTTTAGCAAAATACCGCTTGTTCGCTCTTGAAAAAGGCAATACTTTTCTAAAACACAAAGTAAATCCTAAATGTTTTTGCAAAAATAGAAAGAAAAAGGCAGAATTTTAAAGATATTTTTGGTCAACCAAATAATTTGTCACATAATCTTTTACAGCATCTTCTAAACTTGTGAATGGTTTTTTGTATCCAATCATTCGAAGTTTGCTCATATTTGCTTGTGTATAATATTGGTATTTATCACGAATATCAATCGGAGTATCTATAAAATCAATGTTTGGAGTTAAATTTAATGCCGAGAAAGTTGCTTTAGCTAAGTCGAGGAATGTTCTTGCTTGACCAGTTCCTAAATTATAAATACCAGAATTTCGGCGTGAATGCATCAAGAAAATACAAACATCAATTAAATCTTTCACGTAAATGAAATCTCTCATTTGTTCACCATCTTTGTAGTCTGGTCTATGTGATTTGAAAAGTTTAATATTGCCGTTTTTGTTGATTTGATTAAAGGAATGGAAAATCACTGAAGCCATTCTGGCTTTGTGATACTCATTTGGGCCGAAAACGTTAAAGAACTTTAGTCCCGCCCAGAAGAATGGTGTATTTTTTTGTTGTAAGGCCCATTTATCAAAATCATTTTTTGAATCTCCGTAAGGATTAAGTGGTTTTAGTTGCGGAATTACTAATTCATTATCATCGTACCCTAATTCTCCCGCTCCGTAAGTTGCTGCTGAAGAAGCATAAATTAATGGAATTTGAAATTCATGGCATTTTTGCCAAATACGCTTTGAATAATTGAGGTTTAGGCGGTCGAATATTTCTGTGTCAAATTCAGTGGTGTCTGTTCTAGCACCAATATGAAAACAAAATTCAACTTCAGATTGGTTTTGTTCTAGCCATTCAAAGAAGTTATCTCTGTGTACAAACTCTTGAATTGCCTTCCCTTCCAGATTCTTCATCTTTTCTGGATTAGAGAAGTCATCAACAGCAATTATAAACTTAAAGTTATCTTGATTCAAACGTTGAATTAAGCAACTTCCGATAAAACCAGCGGCACCTGTTACAATTATCATAAATGTATTTCTTTTCTATTTTGAAAATAGTTTGCAAAATTAAATCATACACATTTAGAAAACTATACACTAAACTTTGATTAAATTGTACTTTTTTAAGAAAATGCAGCTTTTTATATAATTAAGGTTTTTTGTTGGTAATTTTGTAAAAAAATAAAGTATAATAATGATTTTTATTACAAGAAGAGAGACCTTCAACGCTGCTCATCAACTATATAATCCAAAATGGTCAGAAGAAAAAAATAGAGAAGTATTTGGCCTGTGCTCAAATATTCATGGCCATAATTGGGAGTTATTTGTAACCGTCAAAGGTGAAATAAATGAAGAAACAGGTTTTGTAATGGACTTAAAAGTTTTGAGCAAAATCATGAAACAAGAAATTGTTAATAAAGTTGACCATACGTTTTTGAATACAGATGTGCCGTTTCTGAAAGGCAAATTGCCAAGTACCGAAGTATTTGCGGTGGAAATTTGGAAAATATTAGCTCCAATAATCCCTAATTTTTGTAAAGGTCAATTACACAGTATTAAATTAGTAGAAACAGCTAATCATTTTGTTGAATATTACGGAAACTGATGTACAATGAATAATTGATAATTGTTGTAAACTTTCACGGTACATTTTACATTATTCATTTTGCATTTATTTTCAGATGAAATATTTCATTATTGCTGGCGAACGCTCAGGTGATTTGCATGGGTCAAATCTTATAAAAGCTATAAAAAATGCAGATTCTAACGCCGAAATAATGGCATGGGGTGGCGATTATATGCAAGAAGCTGGGGCTAAAATAAGCAAGCATTATCGAGAATTAGCTTTTATGGGTTTTTTAGAAGTTCTGAAAAATCTTGGTAAAATTTTAGGGTTTATAGGTATTTGTAAGAAAGAGATTGAAGCATTTCAACCAGATGCTCTAATATTGATAGACTACGCTGGATTCAACTTGAGAATTGCGAAGTGGGCAAAAAAGAATAACTATAAGGTTTTTTACTATATTTCACCAAAAGTCTGGGCATGGAATCAGGGTAGAGCGTGGAGTTTAAAGAAAAACATTGACCGTTTATTTGTAATTTTCCCATTTGAAGTTTCTTTCTTTAAAAAGTATGATTTTGAAGTTGAGTTTGTAGGAAACCCACTCTTTGATTCAATTGCTAATTTTCAGCCTGCTAGTAATTTTCTTGAAGAAAATAAATTAACCAATAAAAAAGTTATTGCATTATTGCCGGGAAGTAGAAAACAAGAAGTTGAAAATATGCTCAACTTGATGGTGGCAACACAACCACATTTTCCTGATTTTCAGTTTGTTATTGCTGGGGTTGGGAATTTACCTAGGTCTTTCTATGAACCGTTTTTAAATGAAAAAATTACTTTAGTTATCGACCAAACCTACGATTTACTTTCACATAGTACAGCAGCTTTAGTGACGTCGGGCACCGCAACTCTCGAAACTGCTTTATTTGAAGTTCCTCAAGTGGTTTGTTATAAAACCAGTAATATTTCTTATCAAATTGTAAAAATGCTCATAAAAGTGCCTTTTATTTCGTTAGTAAATTTAGTTGCTGAAAAAGAGGTCGTCAAAGAATTGATTCAGAAAGACCTAACTGTTGGAAATCTTTGCGATGAATTGACTAAAATTATCCGAAATTCTGAATTTAAGGAAAGACAAATAAGGGGGTATAAAGAGGTAAAATTGAGTTTGGGGGAAGTGGGTGCTTCTGAAAAAACAGGCAGAAGGATTGTAGAAATTTTGAACATCAAACAAAATCAATAATAAACAATGAATTTTAAAATTTTAACAGTAGCTATTACTTTAGTTGTGGGCACTCTTTTTTCGTGCAAAAAAAGTGAAACGGCGGCTCCAAAAACAAAAACAGAATTATTGGCTGGTACAACTTCAAAATCTTGGAAAAACACAAAAGCTGTTGCAGCTAATGGTGGTCTGAGTATTGATTTGGTTTCAACCCAACCTACGTGCGTAGTTGATAATATCTTAACTTTCTATTCAAATAAAAGTTATGAAATTCGTGAAGGGGCTACCAAGTGTAACTCAGCAGACCCTGACTTGGTTTTAAAAGCAAATTGGAGCTTAAATTCAGATGAAACTAAATTTACGGTAGATAAAATTATTTTTCAAGGTCGTCAGTTTGATAACATAACATTTGATGTAGTTCAATTAACAGAAGATATTTTTGTTGGTAAAACTATGCTTACAATCAGCAATGTAAGTTATGAATTCTCAGCCACTTTTGAGCCTGTAAAATAAGCTTAAGAACAATTTTCTCAGAATTTTTTAAAATCTTATTTATATTAAGTCTAAATTTGCGAACATTTACTACAAGATTTTTGTTAAAAAAAAGAGAGTAAATCAAGCAAAATAAAAGCATGAGCAAAGATTTAGAATTACTAGAAGAACTAACTACATCCGAATATAAATACGGATTTTATACAGACATTGAAGTTGATGAAATTCCTGCTGGTTTAAACGAAGACGTAATCAAAATGATTTCGGCTAAGAAAAACGAGCCAGAATGGATGCTCGAATATAGATTAAGTGCATATAGAGTTTGGCAAACAATGACCGAACCAACATGGCCCAATGTAACTTATAAGCCTGTTGATATGCAAAGTATCAAATATTATTCAGCCCCGAAACAAAAGAAAGAGGTTAAAAGCCTCGATGAAATTGACCCTGAATTACGCCGTACTTTTGAGCGTTTGGGTATTTCATTGAAAGAACAAGAGCGTTTATCGGGAGTTGCTGTAGATGCTGTAATCGACTCAATTTCAGTTGCTACCACTTTTAAAAGCAAATTAGCTGAATTAGGTATTATTTTTTGTTCTATTTCTGAAGCTATCCATGAGCATCCTGAATTAGTAAAGAAATATTTAGGTTCGGTTGTTCCCGTAAAGGATAACTATTACTCAGCTCTTAATTCGGCTGTTTTCTCAGATGGTTCGTTTTGTTATATTCCTAAGGGTGTTCGCTGCCCAATGGAATTATCTACCTATTTCCGAATTAATGCAGCAGGAACGGGTCAGTTTGAACGAACGTTAATTGTGGCTGATGAAGGTTCTTATGTAAGTTATTTAGAAGGTTGTACAGCACCAATGCGTGATGAAAATCAGTTACACGCAGCAGTTGTTGAAATTTTTGCCCATGAAAAAGCAGAAGTAAAATATTCAACTGTACAAAATTGGTACCCGGGTGATAAAGATGGTAAAGGAGGTATTTATAACTTCGTTACTAAGAGAGGATTATGTTTTGGTGAAGGTTCAAAGATTTCTTGGACTCAAGTGGAAACAGGTTCAGCGATTACTTGGAAATATCCTTCGGTAGTATTACGTGGAGATAATTCAATCGGAGAATTCTATTCTGTTGCAGTTACAAATAATATGCAACAAGCAGATACGGGTACTAAGATGATTCACCTTGGAAAAAATACCAAGAGTAGAATTGTTTCTAAAGGTATTTCAGGAGGTAAAAGCCAAAACTCATATCGTGGTTTAGTTGAAGTTTCAAAACGTGCAGAAAACGCACGAAACTTTTCACAATGTGATTCATTATTACTCGGAGATAAGTGTGGAGCTCACACTTTCCCATACATTGAAGTAAAAAATTCAAGTGCTTCAGTTGAACACGAAGCCACTACTTCTAAGATTGGTGAAGACCAATTATTCTATTGTAATCAACGTGGTATTCCAACTGAACAAGCTGTTGCCTTGATTGTCAATGGATATGTGAAAGAAGTTTTAAATCAATTACCAATGGAATTTGCAGTAGAGGCTCAAAAATTACTTGAAATTTCATTAGAAGGTAGTGTAGGTTGATTTTTTGCAAGAATTAATATAAAAGAAAAAGACTGTCTAATGGCAGTCTTTTTCTATATAAGATAATTATGAATACATTTTGAGAAATTAAACCAGT
>NZ_LXHX01000062.1:0-532 GCF_001649495.1 Emticicia sp. MM
GATTAAACCTTTCTTCTAATGAAATGAATGTTTCAGTTCGGTTTATTCCGCCTACTTTCTGAATTTTATCGTGTAATACTTCTCGTAAATGCTGCGTATCTCTGCAAACAATTTTGACGAAAATACTATATTGCCCCGTTGTATAATTTATGCTCACAACTTCTGGAATATTCTCAAGTTGGTCGGCTACGGTATCATATAATTCACTCTTATCTAAATAAATTCCCAAAAAAGCACTAATATCCCAGCCTAGTTTAATCGGGTCAACAATTAATTGAGAGCCTTTTACAATCCCCATTTGCTCCATTTTATTCATTCGAACGTGTACAGTTCCACCTGAAACGAATATTTTTTCGCCAATGGCCGTATAAGGCATTTTGGCATCTTGCATCAATAAAGATAAAATCTTTAAATCTGTTTTATCAATTTCGAAATTTTTGTCCATTTTTGAAATTATAAATTATGAAATTTTTAATAAATATATATAATTATTGAATTAAATAAAAATTTTAAATATTTTTTATGAAATATT
>NZ_LXHX01000006.1:0-19745 GCF_001649495.1 Emticicia sp. MM
AATGTGAATCTACCGTAAGTTTTCAGAATATCACGACAATAGAACCTCAGCAGGGATACCCAACTGTTGATGAAAAATCTTAGCCAGTTTAAGCGTTAAAGGTTTCTTTTTATTGAGCAATGCCGAAACATAGCCTTTACTGCCAATCCAACTAACCAAATCTTTGTTTAGTAAACCCTTTTCCTCCATCTTTAGCTTCACAGCTTCAATCGGGTCGGGTGTTGGAATTGGGTGATGTATATCTTCATAAGCCTTGACTAAGAGTAACGCAATTTGTAATTGTTCTCCCACGGGGCTATCTATATCTGGCGATAAATCGAATTGAGTATCTATCCATTCGAGCATTGTTTCATACTCTTGGTCGGTTTTGATTGGTTTTAGAGTCATGGTCTTAATCTTTGTATTTTACAGTTGAAACATCTATTTTATCATATTCAGCATGAGTACCAAACCACTTGATTTGTATGGCTTTGTAGGTAAAAACAATACGAACTACCAAACGAAAATGATTTCCCATAATGTTAAAAACTACTCTATCATCTCCGACCAAACTTGCGTTTGAGTAAACAGTCTTTAGGTCTTGAAAACTTTGGAAATCAGCCTCAATTAGTTCGTAATACCATGCTAACAATGCATTCGATGCCTTTGGATATTTTTTACAATAGGCCAATAATGTTTTTCTTGTGATGATATTGAACATAAAAAGTTTTCTGATAGAGAACAAATTTATAGGTTTACTTTTAGAGAACCAAAAGATTTTTCTTTTATTTGTGATTTTGGTATATTTGTTTTAAAGCTTAAGTCTCAATTTGTAATCATAAATTAATTTTAATAAGGCACACCAGTTTTTAAATAAAAAGATAAATATTCTTGAGAAGTTGAACTCAACGCTTTTGAAAAAATAGCAAAAGAATGTTGAAAACAAGATCTTTTTCTTGTACTTGCTACTCAAATGCCGAGGGATATTTCACAAGGAGTTTTGAGCCAATTTGGTACATTTGTAGTACATCGACTTATAAATCAACGAGATAGGGAAGTTATAGAGTACGCTTGTTCAGAAGCAACAAAAAGTGCATTGAGTTTTTGCCAATTTTAGCCTCAAGTGAAGCAGTTTTAGCAGGAGTAGATTTTCCAATGCCAATCATTTTGAAAATTAAAAAGCCTACAATTACTCCTAATTCAGAAACACCTACTATTTTTAAAGTTAAGGATTGAAATTGACAATGCTTCACTCTTTGGGTATAATACAACAGCTAACACAATGTTTCATACCTACAGCATGATGTTTATCGGGGTTTACGATTAGCTACCGAGCGTCGGTCGCCGATATAAAATCCATACGGGATAATGTATTTGGGATAGAAAAAGTTGATGTAGAAAGCCCAAAAGCCGCCATCGAAGAAGCCCAAAGAACACTATAAATAATGATTTTAGGTTGGTTTTTATATATTTGTGTATCAAAACAGAAATTTTATGGTGAGTGCTGCACAGAAATTAAGTCCGATACAAGTGCATTTATTACGTTTTTTTAGCGAAAAGCCAATAAATGACCAAGAGACCTATGAGTTACAGCAACTTACAGCAAGATTTTATGCCCAAAAAGCCGATGCACTCATGGATAATTTTTGGGAAGAAAAGGGGTATGATGAAGCCAAAATGCTTGAAATCTTAGAAAAAGATTTGAAGAAATGAAGCAAAGAATTATTCTTGATACAAATTGTTTGTTGGTTTCCGTTCCTAAGAAATCTCCTTTTCGATGGATATTTGATGCAATTTTAGCGGATGAGGTTGAATTGGTAATAAGTACTGAAATTTTACTGGAGTATGAAGAACAATTAGCCCGTTTTTATTCACCCGAATATGCTGAGAATATCATAAAAGTGTTTATTGATTTACCGAATGTAGTAAAAGTTAATCCAATTTCGTTCAATTGGCTATTAATCAATCAAGACTCAGATGATGATAAGTTTGTAGATGCCTATGTTGCTTCAAGTGCTGATATTATTATTATTACAAATGATAAACATTATAATATACTTTCTGAGATTAAATTCCCTCCAATTACATTTTGTAAATAGTGGATTTTAAAATTTAATTTAAACCACAAAAAAGGCGTAATTTCGATGAGAAACTACGCCTTTTTTTATTTTGTAGGACAGGTTTGTAACCTGTCTTTTTAAACTTCAATGGTTGACAGGTTGCAAACCTGTCCTACAATTTATACCGTCTGTTTTTCTAAATTAAATAAATCATTCAACACATCGATCAGTGTTTCAGCTTCGCCACGTTTACAAGCGGCTTTTAACTGAATTACTGGTAATTTAATGATTTTTTGCATCATACTCGAAGTGATTTTCTCTACTTTCTCTGCTTCTTCTGCCGATAACTCTTTCACATAACGAGCCATTTCTTCTTTTCTGATTTGCTCCAATGCTCCTTTTAATTTCTGAATCGTTGGCGAGACAATCATCTCTTGCGACCAGTTATTAAATTCTGCGATTGCATCACCAATAATATCCATAACCTGTGGAATAGAATCCATGCGGCGTTGGAGAGCCTCATTGGCACGAGTTTGAATTTCATCAAGATTATAAGCTACTATACCCGCTACTTCTTCGATATCGTTGGCAATGCTATTAGGCACTGATAAGTCGATTAAGTATTTGACAGCAAGTGTTTTATCTTTTAATGTTTCTTTCGTGATGATTGGGCTTTCACAACGAACTGATGATATGACGATATCAGATTCAAGAATATTATTATTTACATCTTGATAATCTGCTACTTCAAAGCCCAACTGACTTGCTAATGCTTCAGCTTTTGCCTTCGTACGATTCGTAAGCGTAATATTTTTGTAGCCTTTATCAGCCAAAGTACGACATACATCTTCACCGATTTCACCCAAACCAACAACCAAAACCTTCGGATTATTGAGTAGTGGCAAGAAACTTTCCATTACCTCAACTGCTGCATAGGAAGTGGAAGCCGCTCCATCGCGGAATGAAGTTTCTTGAACAACTTTTTTATTAGTAAAGAAAATAGTGTGTAAGAGTCGGTGTAAGAACGGTCCAGCCATCTGAACATCGGCAGCCCATTGATATGCGTGCTTAACTTGATTAGGAATCTGCAAATCGCCAACAACTTGCGAGTGCAAGCCCATTGCTACTTCGAAAAGGTATCTAACCGCTTCGTTGTGCTCTGAAATTATCTCAAAAAATGGTAAAATCTCACTCGAAACAAGTATCTTTTGGCTGGCAATTAGGCGAATAATTTCTTCACCTAAATTATTTTCCGAAACGTAATATACCTCAGTACGATTGCAAGTAGAAAGCACAAGCACTTCCGAAACATCAAACGCCTCACGAATCTTAAGCATCAATGCCTTTGATTCCTCTTCGTTAAGTGCAATTTGACCTCTTAATTCTAAAGAGGCTTTTTTATGCGAAATCGTTATTGCTTTAAATAGTCCGTGCATTATCTCTAAAATAGTTTGCAAATTTACGGTCAGATTTTTTATAACTGATATGATTTCTGTCAGTTTTTATAATTTAGAATTATTCTAAATTATTTAAGCGTTTATTTTGCTCATAACTAAGAAAAATACAAAACTGAGAACAAATTATAGACAACTAAAAATCAGGCCATTTGTAAAATTATTTACGTCGATTTTAAGTAAAAAGTTTTCTTTTATATGAGAAAAGAGTTTAGAATAAGTAATTTAGAATAATTCTAAACAATCTTGTAGCATACAGCATTAGTAAAATAAATGCGTTATTAAATAAGATAAGGTAATAAATAGTTTTTTATGGCGAAAAGAGAGGTTTTTGTAAATATTTATGAGCAAATCACCGGTTGGAGGTTTGTGGCTATTGCTGTTTTGATGAGCATTGGTGTTGGTGTACTTTATTATTTTAATCAATTAGGAAAAGAGGTAGAAGAACGAGAAAAAAAATACGTGCTTTTGTATGCGGCAGGGATTAAGTTTTTCGTCGAAATGAGTGTAGAAAGTACCTGTGATTACACGTTCGTACAAGAAGTATTGGAAGCCAACGAAACTGTGCCTGCTATTGTTGTCCAAAATGGTGTGCCGATTGCCAATATCAATATTCCAGAATTCAAAGACTCTACCCGTACATGGAAGCCTAAAGAGCAAGAAAGGATTTTATACACAAAAATTTCTGAAATGGGTAATGAACATCAACCAATTGAGTTTTCGATAGGAAAAGATAAAGTTTCACTTTACTACAGTAATTCTGTTTTAGCCAAGCAGTTACGTTATTTTCCGTATATTTTATTGGGTACTTTTCTGATTTTTGGTTCTTTGGCGTTTATCGCCTATAGTTCTTCACGTAAAGCTGAGCAAAATAGAGTTTGGGTTGGTTTGGCTAAAGAAACGGCACATCAGTTAGGCACACCTATTTCAGCTTTAATGGCTTGGGTGGAGGTGCTTCGCTCAGACCCAAGCTTTGATGCAACGATTGGCGATGAAATGGAAAAGGATGTCAAACGTTTGGAGACTATTACAACTCGTTTTTCAAATATTGGTTCAGTACCTCAAATGAGCGAAGAGCAAATTTCACCATTGATTTATCAAACCTTACATTATCTTGAGCGTAGAATTTCTACTAAAATAAAGGTTCATTTTGATAGTCAGATTTCGGATGAAGTGCAAGTAAGCTTGAATAAACATTTGCTGGAGTGGGTAGTAGAAAACCTCTGCAAAAATGCCGTAGATGCCATGGGTGGGGTAGGTGATTTGTATGTAACTCTTACGCACGCTGGAAGGAGAAAAATTGCCATTGATGTAAGAGATACTGGAAAAGGAATTTCGAAGACCAATATTCGGAAAGTGTTTAAGCCTGGTTTTAGTACTAAAAAACGTGGTTGGGGATTAGGGCTAACTTTGGCAAAAAGAATCATTGAAAACTATCACGATGGAAAACTCTTCGTGAAAGAAACACAAGTTGATAAAGGAACTACCTTTAGAATTGTGCTTGATACAGTGTAAAATATAATAGCCACGATAATTTTGTTATCGTGGCTATTATATTCATGGTTAAATTTATTTTTTAAACAGAGAATCAACGAACTCCATTTTATTGAAAACCTGTAAATCGTCCATTCTTTCGCCTACGCCAATATATTTTACTGGAATCTTAAATTCATCAGAAATACCAATCACAACACCACCTTTGGCAGTTCCATCGAGTTTAGTAATGGCTAATGAAGTAATTTCGGTTACTTTCGTAAACTCTCTCGCTTGAATTACAGCGTTTTGGCCAGTACTTCCATCTAAAACAAGCATTACTTCGTGCGGAGCTTCGGGCAAGAATTTCTGAATCACACGCTTAATTTTACCTAATTCATTCATTAGGTTTATCTTTGTATGTAAACGCCCCGCAGTATCAATAATAATTACATCTGCTTCCAACTCCATGCCTTTTTTTACAGCGTCAAAAGCCACCGAAGATGGGTCGGTGTTCATTCCATGGTCGATTACTGTTACTCCAACACGTTCGCCCCAAAGTTTGAGTTGGTCAACGGCTGCAGCTCTGAAAGTATCGGCTGCTCCTAAAACTACCTTCTTACCTCTTTTATTAAATTGATGAGCTAATTTTCCAATAGTAGTTGTTTTTCCTACACCATTCACACCTACCACCATCAATACGTAAGGTTTTGGTAAATGTTCGGTTTCAAAACTATCTTTTACGTCTTGCGAATTATTTTCGGCTAAAAGTGCAGCAACCTCTTCTTTTAGAATGCGGTCTAATTCTTGAATATTAGTATATTTATCTCGCTCGACACGAGCTTCGATTCGGCGAATAATCTTGACGGTTGTATCTACACCCACATCAGAGCTTATTAGAATTTCTTCCAACTCATCGAGCACCTCTTCATCCACCTTCGATTTTCCGACAATTACTCGCGAGATTTTGTCAAAAATGCTGGTTTTTGTTTTCTCTAAGCCTTTGTCAAGCGTTTCTTTTTTATCCTTGCTAAAAAAATCAAAAAGTCCCATGGGGCAATTATTGGTTAACTGTTATTGGTGAATGATTGAGCAATACACCTTTTTTCGACAAAAATAGGGGTATTTTATTAGAAAATCGGAGATTTTTTGAATTATCTTTTATTCGGTATCAGGGAAAAACTGCTTCACAATCTCTTCTGTAATGCGTTTGGGGCGAAAAGTTTGGGCATCAAGCGAAATCCAATGCGTAACCGAACGAGCTAAAACCTCATCTCCACGCATGATTTCACAGTGTCGGAGACTCTTTACTCCAACAAAATTATCAACCCAAGTTTTGACCACTAATTCATCACCCATGAAGGCAGGTTTTAGGTAATCAATCTCGTGGCGGCGAGCTACCCATATTATTTGCGAAGCTATTTCTTCAGGTACAGTTTTCCAATGGCCAACGGCAGCATCTTGAACGTATCTAAGATAAACAATATTATTAACGTGATTGAGTTCGTCGATATCTTCTGCAACAACTTTGATGGGTAAATAAAAAATATGAGGCATGAACCAGACTTATGGATGGTGAAATTTTATCAAAAGTACTTATTTAATCATTAAACAAGAAATTCGGCAAGTATGTGCCATAGATTTTGATTAATTTTAGGGCTCTGGGTCAACAAATCATTTAAAGTATGTTACGAACTATAATTCTTTGCTTAGCTTTTTCTCAATTATTAGCTCAAAATTCTGTTTTTATTTCAGGTACAGAAGGGCATAAATCATACAGGATTCCTGCGATTATTAGTTTACCTAATGGAAATCTATTAGCTTTTGCTGAAGGACGCGTGCAAGGAAGTGGTGATTTTGGCGATATAAACATCGTGATGAAAAGGAGCTCAGATAATGGGAAAACTTGGAGTAGTATGAGCACCATTGTTGATTATGATTCGCTTCAAGCTGGAAACCCTGCCCCAGTTTTTGATCATTCAGACCCCGCTTTTCCGAAAGGGCGTTTGTTTTTGTTTTACAATACTGGCAATAACCATGAGAATGAGGTTCGAAAGGGCGAGGGTTTGCGTGAAGTTTGGTATAAAACTTCGAGCGATGGAGGAATAACTTGGAGTGAAGGTGTAAATATCACCACACAAGTGCACCGACCAAAGCAAACAAACGTAAATAAGAATTATAATTTTCAGGAAGATTGGCGTTCGTATGCCAATACACCGGGGCATGCCATGCAGTTTCAGTACGGCAAGTATAGGGGTAGAATTTACGTGGCAGCCAATCATTCGGCAGGAGAACCACAAAAAGAGTTTACGGATTATACGGCACATGGTTTTTTTACGGATGACCACGGAAAAACATTTAAACTTAGCGAAAATATAAGTATTGCAGGTAGTAATGAAGCCACAGCCACCGAGATATCAGGTAATAGATTGATGATGAATATGAGAAACCAAAAAGGCGATATTCGTCAGAGAATTGTAGCTATTAGTGAGAATGGTGGAGAAACTTGGAGCCAAACTTATTTCGATGAAAAATTGCCTGACCCAGTGTGTGAAGGTGCGATTTTATCGTTAGGGGTAGAAAAAAAGAAGCATATTTTAGCTTTTTGTAATGCTGCCGATACTCAAAAGAGAGATAATCTAACCCTTAGGATTAGTTATGATGAAGGAAAAACATGGCAAGTAGTAAAGGTTGTGGCAAAAAGCAACGATGTCAAAGTAAACGACTATGCAGCTTACTCCGACATCGTTAAACTCAATAAAAATGAGATAGGGGTACTTTATGAAAAAAGTAATTACGGCCAAATTGTATTTGAAAGTATCAAGTGGAGGTAATTATTTGAGGTTTTTTAAATAACGCAAAGAAACAGGTAAGTGCTCTTTAACGACCTCATTTTCATCTTCGATATAATAAAACTTAACACCTGTTTGAATAGCCGCTCTAAGAATTTTGCGAAAATCTAGCTGCCCCGTTCCGATAGCAACATCAGAAGTTAGTGGTGTACCTCCCGATAATTCACCAGTTTCTTGGCCGTATTTCATATCTTTTAAATGTAATGCCAAGAAACGCCCTTTGTGCTTTTTGAGCAGTAAGGCTGGGTCCTGCCCGCCATGAAAGGCCCAATACACATCACATTCGAAACTTACATTTTCGGGGTTGGTTTGTTTCACAATATAATCGAAAAGCGTACCATCTTCGGTAGGTTTAAATTCATAACCGTGACAATGGTAGTAGAATTTAATACCTTCCTTTGCCAAAGCTTCACCTGCTTTATTGAAAACTTTAATAGCTTTATCTGCATCTTCTTTCCCGAATTTATTGCTAATGTGCGGAATCCAAGCACAACCTGCGTATTTGATACCCAAAGCTTTGCAAGTAGCAACAACTTTACTGAGGCTATCGCGGAATAAATTATAATCGAGCAGCGTGCTGTAAGGTTTCAGTCCGACTTTATCTAGTTCTGCCTTAAAGGCCTCGGTTTTCATGCCATAAGTTCCAGCTACTTCTACATCTGTGATTCCTAAACTTTTTACATAAGCCAATGTACCTACTATATCGGTTTTAAAATAGTCTCTTAAACTATATAGTTCCAAACCAATGCGGTCTCCTAGAATTTTGCCGATGTTAGGGATACGTTCGCCCGTACCATTTTGAAGCCACATTTCAATGCGTGGAGTTTTCCAGAGATAAGATTTTGAAAGTATATCAAAATCGCCATCACCATCAATATCGCTCATGCGAGCTTCATGAAAATCAACCCCTTTTTGAAAAATAGTTTTCGTGAAATTTCCTTTTCCATCGCCTAAGAGAATGAAAGCTTCTGCATTAAGGTTTTCAGATTTTTCATCCCATTTCACCATCTCAGCACAGAAAATATCTAAATTTCCATCATCATTATAATCAACTACCTCAAGTGTTTGGGCGTGAGTAAGTTCTCTCCCGATTAAATCTTTTCCCTTCCAATTGCTTGATACTTCGGCACTTCCATTACATTCATAGAGCATCAACGCTCCATTTTTACTACCCGGAGCATATAATAATTGCATTTTCTTTCCAACTTTAAACTTGGCGGCCACTACTCGACCAGTTACTTCTGTTACTTTGGTTGGTTTAAACTTCCCATCAACATACTTAAACCACATATTTCCTGCCACCAAATCTTTGTTTCCATCGCCATCAACATCGGCAACAGCACTACCACTATTGTTTTGAGTGGAAGTGTAAATAGTTTCGAAACTCCATTTTCCAGTGACTTCCTCGGGAGCGGTAGCTATCACCAATTGCTTGCCACCTTGGCTCCAAAATGCCAACTGGGCTTTACCAATTTGCTTGAAATCGCCGAAAACAAGGTCGGTATTTTGATTTTCTCCCTCTGTCTTGAGTTCGAATCTATGCCATGGCACATTAGGATTATAAAAAGGTGCGGGGTTCTCCCACCACCAAATTTTATTACTTTGCGTGTCTCCACCAAAAATGAGGTCTAAATCACCATCTTGGTCAATATCATAAGCAGTTCCACTCGCTTCAAGCGGAATTTGTTCTTTATCAATAGCAAATTCTCTCCATCCAATAGCACGGTCGAATTTGAAATATATGATTGAAGTACCTTGACCACGCCCACATACAACAAACTCATCAATCCCATCTTTGTCGATATCAAATGCCAAAGAAGCGGTTTGTTGGGTATTTTTCCATGAAAGCGGGAGCGTACCATCTTCGCTTGAAATATGCTGCCAATTTTGTGCTTTTGTTGTAAAAACGCCTAATAAGCTAAAGAGTGTGATAATTTTAGTTTTCATTTAATAATAACTGCTGGTTCTTTAAGTTTAATACTTCCTTCATCGGCATCAATAGTTGCTTCTATACCAATTGGTACTGTGAATTTATCTTTAATATGCCCAATCATCGAGCCAGAAAAAGCAGGAATTTTGAGAGGCTTGATATGGTCTTCGAAAATGTCTTCGAGCGTAAGTGAACCGTAATTTTTAGAGGGTGGACAATCAGTGCATTTTCCAAAAACAAAGCCCGAAATATTATTTAAAATACCTGCGAGCTTTAGTTGGGTAATCATTCGGTCAACTCGATATGTATCCTCTTGTATATCTTCTATGAAGAGAATGGCATTTTTGAAGTCTGGAACAAATTTTGAGCCCAAAATATGCGAAAGTACGGTAAGATTTCCTCCAATAAGTTTTCCAGAAGCTTTACCCGAATAAATGGTATAAATTCGGTCGTCAGTTTGTACAAGTGTATCGTTTTTCTTAATTGGGTTGACCATTTTTGTGGCATTGCCATCAATCAAAGTATTTTTGAAATAATCAACTGTAAAGCTATTCCAAGTTGAAGAGCCAACTGGGCCATGAAATGTTGCAAGGCCTGTTTGTGCATAAATACCTACCAATAAGGCAGTTATGTCGCTGTATCCAATGAGTATTTTTGGATTATTTTTTATTAAATCATAGTTAAGAAGTGGTAAAATTCGAGCACTTCCCCAGCCTCCGTGCATGGCCATAATGGCATTTACTTGTTTATTGGCAAACATTTCGTTGATGTCTTCGGCTCGGTCTTGGTCTTTTCCAGCTAGATTACCGTAGCGGTCGAATACGTGCTTTCCAATTAAAACTTTAAACCCCATCGCTTGCAGACTTTCCACCGCTACTGTTACTTCTTCCTTTATAAAAGCTGAATAAGCAGGGCAAACCAAGCCAATGGTGTCTCCTTTTTTTAGAGCAGCTGGTTTGATTGTCGTCAGATTACTGTCTAGCGAATGGAATTTTAGGTTGGAAGCTCCAAATGCAGCTAAAAATGTAGTGCTTAGGAAATTTCTACGAGTATTTGGTTTAGGGTTTGTCAATGACATCTGGAGTGTTGTTTTGGTATTTTCTCAAAAACGAATTTACAAGACTTTTCGGTGATTTATCAAAAATTACTCAAGAAATTGATTGATTAGTTATTTTACAAAAAAAGCCGCTCGACTGAAACGAGCGGCTCTAATTATATGAAGTATTAATTGCGACAACGGAGGCTTTTAGCCAATCATGAGAGATTCTCTTCTACGCATTTTTCCGGCAGGAATACCGAACATCATCTTGAAACGGCGACAGAAGTATGCCGTATCTTTATAACCAACCTCGTGGCCAATGGCACGAATACTTTTCTTCGTTGTTCGAAGAAGGGTAACGGCTGCTTCCATGCGTTGGTATTCGATATAATCTTGTGGATTGATACCTGTAAGCATTTTGAAATATTGACCAACATAATCTTCTGATACGTTGGCAACGTTTGCTAATTGCTTATTAGACAAATCGCCAGGAAGTGAGTTTTTGATATACGTAAAAATGTCAATCAAACGAGGGTCTTTGAAATACGTACTGTTGGTGGCTAATTGCTCAACAAACATACGGTTTCTTAAGATGTGACGTACGATTTCGATAACAATCTCTTCGGTTTTATTTTTAATTACACGGCCACGGCCAGCTTCATCAGAACAATCTTCTTTCAATATGTCATAAATTAAAGAGCCTAATTTGCTGTGTGCTTTGATGAAAAACGGTGGAATGTCAAGCGAAGTAAAGAAGTTTACCGAGTCGAAAACTTTTGCTTCGAAAGCTACCAATCCAAAAGAATTAGGTACTTGGCCGATTGTCGAAGGGTCAGTCATGGTTTCCCAGTAGCTTTCACGGCGAGTCATAAACTCTTCATACGAGATATTTTTTGGCTCACCACTTCCATAAGTAAGTGTAGCGGCCTTTCCTCCCGGAATGAAAAGCAAATCACCTGGCTCTACTTTTTCTTCATTGCCATCGAGTTTAACTTCACCATTATATAAAACCAAAATGGTGTTTTCAACGTCATAAACGTTTTTTATCTTAATTGTTTGTAAGATTCTAATGTGGCGTGCTTTGGCAAATTTTACGCCAAGAGATTCGATTATTTTATTGTAGTCTTCCATAGGAGAAAGAATAATTTTCTGTTTTGCTTAGAATTATAAGTGCAATGTATTAACAAATATTGTACAAAACCAATAATTTCAATATTTTTTTTAAACATAGAAAAAAACTAAAATGTTCCTTTCGTCATACACTTATGCAAATATAAGTGCTTTTTTCTAAAAAAAATCTAATTTCTAATAAACTTATTTTAATAGTAATATATTGTCTTGTTTGGTAAAATTCCGCTATTTTACACAAAAAAAGGCTCAAAAAGAGCCTTTTTTTTTACAACGTTTTATGTGTTTTATTATAATTTAACCTTAGTAAATTTGTACGTTTTCAAGAAAATAATTAAGTATTTTTGACTAAAAATTATTTTTAATAACTGTTTATTTTAAACTTATAATCAATGAGTTATACTTGAATTAAACGCTTCCGTAGTTTTTTCGGCGAAGCCACTGTAATACAAATCCAAACACTATAACTAAACCTACGGGCAACCCAATATTTAAAATTTGCCAAAAAGTTCGCTCATCACGTGTACGAAGTTTATCAAGCGGACGAAGTTTTACTTCCTTACCACGGGCTTTAATTACCCCATTTTCATCAATCAAATAGTCAATGGCGTTTAGCACAAAATCTTTATTGCCAAAAGTATGTTGTGTTGCTTTGTCATAGCCTAAAGGCAATGGATTACCTGTTTTCTGACTCACTTCATTGACAATTAGGTCGCCATCAGAGCAAATTATGATTTTCGTTGGCTCGCTTTCAGCCTTAAAACCTGTAGCTTTAGGGTCGATGATTTGATTTTTATAAAGCGATTGAAACTTCCCTTCCAATAAATAAGCAATCGTTTTTACGCCTCCTTTATATTCCGCTTGGTCGGTATCGGTGCGTGCGTCATTGAATGTAATAAATGCAGGGGCATTGAGTACTTTTGTGTATGGGCTAGTCATGAGCAAAGGAACTTTGGTCACACCATCAGCCCTTACAGTATCCATTGAAGCTACATAACGACTATAAACTAAGTCTATGTTGTTGGTAATGAGGCTTTTTCCAAAATTATTTATAAGTGGAAAATAACGATAAGGAACAGGTTGAATATTTGGTCGATCGCCTAATTCTCCAACTACCAACGGAATAACCGCACAGCTTGCTCCATCTTTCACGATGTTATTATTGATACGAACACCGTATTTGAATAGCAAATCTGTAAGATTCAAATCAAGTGGTTGGGCATAATTTCCTTCTAAACCTACTGAATCTACCTTCAAGCCATCAACAAAAAATAAGGCACGGCCACCGCCCATAATGAACTGGTCGATTTTGTATTTTGTGCTATCATCTACGGGCATATCAGGTTTAGGCAAAATAATTGCATCGAGCCCTTCGAAAGTAGAGGATTGCTTAGAGTTGATGATAAATAAATCGTAACGTTCTTGTAAAGAGGCAATTAAGTCGGAGAAATTAAGTGGTTTGAGCTTCGTAAACTCGGCCAAAAGGCCAATTTTTTTGCGGTCAGTTTGTGTTAATTTTCGTATTGCAGTAGCTAATTCATATTCTACATTTTCATAAGATTGATTGAGTTTTTCTTCGGCAGTTTTGCCTTGTGTACCTTTTAGTAGTAAAACTGGCAACTCAAACTTACCCGAAGATACGAGGGCGTAAGGAAAAATAATGGTTTCTACCTGACGTCCATTTTTAGTATCAACAATACGTGTAGGAGTCATGCCCTTTTGAGCCAATTGCATGTAAAATTCTTCACGTTTTTTTGGGTCGGTTTCTGAGTTTGGGTTAATAAAAGTATAGTTAATCTTGGTACCGCCATAAACCTTAAACTCTTCGAGTGTTTCCGAGACCGCACGTTTCAATCGCTCAAATCCTCCGGGAAGTTCATCGCCATCTAAATATACTTTAACAAAAACATCGGCTGTGTCTTTTTCGGCCAAACCTTCCAGTAAGCTTTGCGTAGCATTAGAAAGAGAATAACGTTTTTCTTCGGTCAGGTCAAGGCGAAAGAAAAAAAATGATGCGGCAATGTTTAATAATACGATTCCGCCAATGATGAGTAAGGCTACAACTAATTTGTTTTTCATTAATTATATTGCTTTTAGCGACTAACTAAAAATTAATAATTCTAGGGGCAAACTTCTACTGAAAATAGTCTAATGTTTTTGTTAAAAGCTAATTGCGAATAGCCAAAAGCAAGCAACTTTCAGTAGTTTTGTGCAAAAATATAACATTCATTCCTTAATTGTTGCTTTTTATATGTTTCCTGCAAAATATTGGGTCGAAAAATTACAGATGCAAGCCCACCCCGAAGGTGGTTTTTTTGTGGAGACCTACCGTTCTTCCGAAGTAATTACCGCAAATTCTTTACCTAAACGTTTTTCGGGTGATAGAAATTACAGCACAGGTATTTATTTTTTGTTGGAAAGTCACCATTTTTCAGCCTTTCATAGAATTCAGTCGGATGAAATGTGGCATTTCTATGCGGGCGATGCCTTGAATATTTATTATATTGATAATGAGGGAATTATGCAAGTGATTCGCTTAGGTAATAATCCAGAAAAAGGCGAAGTTTTTCAAGCGGTAGTGCCTGCTGGCGTGTGGTTTGGTAGTAAACCAGCCGTAGAAAATTCTTATGCTTTGGTTGGTTGTACGGTAGCCCCAGGATTTGATTTTGCCGATTTTGAAATGCCTAATCGAGCGGTACTTTTAGCTGAATTTCCGCAGCATAAGTCTGTAATTGAAATGCTCAGCCACGAATAATTCTGATTGAGAGAATTAATGAATGATAGAATTACGTACTTTTGCGTACAATTTTTAAAATTTAATCAAAATGTTACAACGCCCGCAATCATTGTTATTATTAATTGTTGCCATTTGTATGATTGTGTTTTTAGGAACACAAACTTGGCACAAAACCGTAGGTACAGAAGAAATTTCACTCAATGCTTATACACTTTCTTATGTAAAAGCAGGCTCAATTGTGAAAAACACGCCTGTTTATTATTTAGCTGTTTTGGCTGTACTTTCGGCAGGACTTTCAATTTTTACGATTTTCCAATATAAAAATCGTGTACGTCAAATGTTATTGGTTTCGCTCAATTCATTGGTAGGAGCCGCTTTATTGGGTACAACTGTTTATCATATTCAGATGGATGCCAACAAACTTTTCTCACCAGAAAATCAAGGAGAGTTTGGTATTAGCTTCTGGGGAGCATTTTTGGCCTTAGCACTCAATTGGGTAGCGAATCGACTTATCAGAAATGATGAGAAAAAGGTTAGAGATGCCGATAGAATGAGATAATTTTTGAAATAGATAAAAGTAAAAGGAGGCTAGTTTGTTACTAACCTCCTTTTGCTTTACGAAGCATTGATTATTCGTTGTAGCAAATTATAGCTATTATTTGCCACTGAGGGGCTTCATATCGGTAGAAAATAAATATATAATCTCGAACCCACGTTAACAAATCAATTTAAAACCTTCGCCGTGCATATTCATGATTTGAAGCGAAGGGTCTTCACGAAGATGTTTTCTTAGTTTTGTAATATAAACATCCATACTGCGGGCATTGAAATAGCTATCATCACCCCAAATAAGTTTTAAGGCAAAACTTCTACTAACCGACTGATTTTTATTTTGACAAAGCAATTTCAACAATTCAGATTCTTTGGTGGTAAGTTTATTGTGGTTATTATTGATACTTAAGCTATTGGTCTGAGCATCAAACTCATAGGCTCCAATCTTGAAGTTCTGTGTTTGGTTTTCTGGTTCACTTTTATTAACCCTACGCAAAATAGCTTTCATTCGCATTAATAGCTCTTCCATGCTAAAAGGTTTCGTAATATAATCGTCGGCACCTGCTTTGAATCCTTGAATGGTATCTTCTTTCATAGATTTGGCCGTCAGAAAAATTACTGGAATTTCTTTATCCTTCATTCGTATTTCTTTAGCCAACGAAAACCCATCTTTTTTTGGCATCATTACATCAAGGATACACATATCGTATCCACCTTTTTCTAAGAAAAATTTTAGCCCTTCTTCGCCATTTTTGGCTAAATCAGTCGAAAAACCTTTTGCTTGAAGGTATTCTTGCAGGAGCATTCCCAAATTAGGGTCATCTTCTGTTAAAAGGATTTTTGCCATAGTATTTTCAAATAAAATCTTTTAAAATTTAATGAATGTTTGATGAGGAATTGCAAACTAAGCCTTTCCAACCGATGGATTAGGATTGAACAAAATTTCAAACTTACTTCCTTCACCTAATTTACTTTCAACAAAGATTTGCCCATTATGTAATTCTACCATTTTCTTTACATAACTAAGCCCCAAACCAAAACCTTTTACATCGTGTAAGTTACCAGTTGGTACGCGATAAAAACGCTCAAATATTCTGGCAACTTGGTCTTTGCTCATACCGATTCCTTTATCGGCAATGCTCACTTTCAATAAGTTACCCACATTTTCTGTGCGAATCGTGATTACTGGGTTTTCTGGCGAATATTTATTGGCATTATCAAGTAAATTATAAATGATATTGGTCAAATGAACTTCATCGGCGATAATTTCTGAGTTTTCGGCTTCGAGCTCAAGGTTTACAATGCCATTTTTCTGTTCAATCTGCACGCTTAGATTAGTCAAAACTTGTTCGATGGTTTCGTGAACATCAACCTCGCCCATTCGAAGTTTTACTTCTCCTTTATCAAGTAAGGCCATTTGTAATACTTTCTCTACTTGCGTGCCCAGCCTACGATTTTCATCTTGAATGATATTCAGATAACGGTTCATTTTTCCCGCATCTTTCTTTACATCACTATCTTTCATTACTTCAACCGCCAAAGAAATAGTAGAAATTGGCGTTTTGAACTCATGGGTCATATTATTGATGAAGTCGTTTTTAATATCTGCCAGTTTTTTCTGCTTCATCATTGTGCTAATTGAACTATAAAAAATTCCACCAACAGCCAAAAGTAAAAGTGCTGAACTCAAGAAAACCGACCACATATTTCGAAGTATAAAGCTCTGTGTATCAGGGAAATATACATACAGAAAATGATTATGAGGCTGGAGGTCATTTGGGAAAAGCAAAACTTTATACGCTTTTTTTATCAACTCAGGCGTGTAATTAACGGCAAATGATGAAAAAATCATGTTTGAACCATTCTTCACGCCATGCTGATATGGAATCGTGATACCCCTGCTACGTAATTCTTTCTTAAGTAGCGTATCAAGCGATTGGCGGTCGAGGCGTTCGTAAATGTTTCTTGTACCATGAATCACATCGGTCAAAACATTTTTTACCAGTTCTGCCTTATTTTTTGTTCTATCGAAATTTGTTTGGAAGATTTTTTCTTCACTCTTTTTCTTCATTTCAATAGGACGGTCAACTTTATTGGCCATTTGTTTTGAAACATTCAAAGAATCGCCTACTTGGCCACTATTAAAGTAATATTTGTAAGTAACCACACCGCGTTGATTTTCTACTTGAAATTGTAGGTTTTTGGGCTCTCGGTGTCGGCGATTTCTACTCATAAAAATGACCTGTCGGTTGATTTCACTAACCAAATCTTCTACACTTCGCTGACGCATCAATAATGAACGAGTGGGTTGAGTAAGTTCTTCCCAAGCCAAGTTTTGTTCTTCAAGCATCTCCTTAATTAAACCCATTTGTCGCTCAGGAATCTCAAATGTTGGTTCTGCCAAAAAAATATCCGAGGGAGCCATCGTAATCGTGTGGGTGTTCATGCCTTGTGGCATTAATATTACTTTGGGGTTTTCACGGCTTGGATTAAGATTTTCGACATTTACAACTATTTCTTCGGTCTGATTTTGAGTAGATGCATCTTGCACAACAGCTTTAGGTCTTCTTTTCTTAGCAGCTTTGTGTTGTGTAATGGCCAAAAGTTTTTGTTGTTCTTGAGCCTTCATTTGCTGATTGGCCAAGAATATAACCTCTTGTTTTTCGATTTTTTGCACTGTTGCCAACAAAGCATCGTTTACATCTCGGTCAAACTGCTCTTTCTTTACAGAAATGGCGTTTTCTATCCAATACCATTGAAAGGCGATGAGGCCTAACATGGCCAATAGCATTACTATGATGATATTTCGGAAATTCATACCTCGATTTTCGCAATTATTAAAATTCAATTGGCAGATTACAACTATTTAATTCACTGCAAACCGCTAATTTTTATTATTCCACGAATTTAACGTCTTAAAAACTAAATTATGCTTTATTTAACACTTTTTAACACCAAACAATTTACTAAATTTACTATTTACTATGAGTCTTACAAGATAAACCCAATATAAAATGATAGCCATTTATACCATTGTTTGTTTAGTTTTAGCTTTGTTGCTTATCTATTTTTGGTTATACCAGAAAGTTTCGAAGCATATTCCAGAAAACTACCCGAATGCAGCCAATCTACAAAAAATTGACTCCAATAAAAAGACCTTAGTTTGTTTTGGTGATAGTAATACACATGGAAATGTGAGTTACAACTGGGTAAATGATTTGCGTTCGGAACTCGATGATTATTGGGTGTTTAATGCAGGAGTTAACTCAGATTTGACTTACACATTGCTCCGAAGAATATCCGATGTGATTGCCGCGAAGCCAGATTTTATTACGATTTTGATAGGGACAAATGATGTAAATGCCACAATGAACATAAAAATGGAAAAACGCTACCAACAATTAGGTAGAATTGGAAAAGATATTTCTCCAAACTTTGAAGATTTTAAGGCAAATTATCAACAAATTATTCAGATTCTAAAGCAAAAAACTTCGGCTAAAATTGCGGTGATGTCGCTGCCTGTGATGGGCGAAGACCTTGCACATAAGGCAAATTTACGAGCTGATAAATACAGCGAATTTATTAAACAATTAGCCAGTGATGAAAACTTATTGTATTTACCTCTACGCGAAAAACAAAAGGCTTTTTTAGAAAACAATCCTCAGCCTTTGAAACATACTTTTGAAGAGACCTATACCTTACTCAATTACTCGGTTATTTGGCATTACATTTTCGGAAAATCTTGGGATTACGTTACAGCTAAGCATGGTTTTCAATTAACACCTGATAATCTTCATCAAAACTCTATCGCAGGCGGTATGATTCGTGATTTGGTAAAAGAATTTATCTTAAAAAATTAAAAGATTTATTCTACCAATCGTTTGGTAAATAAAAAATCGTTTTTATATTTGTTTGAAATTAAGCTTAGAAGAGAAGTAAAATGCCAATTCAAAAAATTACAAGAGAAGAAATATTGCTAAAATCGGCCGATGTTTTTCGGGTGAAAGGGTATCATAATACCTCTATGCAAGACCTTGCTGAAGCCTGTGGTTTATTGAAAGGAAGTCTTTATTATCATTTTCCGAGTAAGGAAATGCTCATGAAAGATTTGCTGGAGTCGATTCATCGCTTGTTAATGGAAAAAATTTTCCCGATTGCTCAAGATGAAGCTTTATCTCCCGAAGAAAGGATGGAAAAGCTCTTGAAAAAGATGGGAAAATTGCTTTTGGAAAAAGAAGGTGGCTGCCTAATTGGTAATACAACGCTCGAAACTGTGGGTGTTGTACCTGAATTTCAGCCCGTTCTCCGAATAATTATGGACGATTGGACCAAGGCTTTACAAACAATTTTTGTCAATAAAAAAAGTCCAGAACAATCATTTAGATTAGCTCAACAAACCATCATGGAATTTGAGGGAGCTACGATGTTTACGAAACTTTACGGCGATAAACAATTTCTATACGATACTTTTGCCCGAACAATGATGAAATTGAATTGAGAATTGAGAATTGAGAATTGAGAATTGAGAATTGAGAATTGAG
>NZ_LXHX01000063.1:0-5261 GCF_001649495.1 Emticicia sp. MM
TATTGAATTAAATAAAAATTTTAAATATTTTTTATGAAATATTTGTAATGAATATGATTTATGTATTACCTTTGTAACATCAAAGTAAAACAAGGCAGCATCAAACAAAGCTTAATTGAATCTTTTGATAGATACTGTAAGGTGATGAAATTGGCAGCCATGCCCTCCTGTCTCGAGGGTGGTGATTACGGGATAAACGCAGCATAATGCCGGACTTTCTTAGTCGACTGGGATTGACCACCAAATTTGTACTGTGGCTAACTGCACCGTGGGCGGTTCGACTCCCCCTCTTACAGCCAAAATTCCGAAAGTGTGAAAGAATATTTTACTAAATAAATTTCTTTCATACTTTTTTTTTAAGTATTTTTGCTTAGTAAAAATATTATTTGGTTTTTAGTTTGTTGATGAAGTGTAATTGCGACACGCAATCCCAAGTTGAGGTTTGCGTGTTTTTTTGTTTTATGTCAATCCATATTTTATTATGTATAGTAAATCCCCAAAAATTGCTAACTCATAGTAAATAAAATTCTTATTTTTAATTTACCTTGCAATGCAATACAACCAATCAAATAGATGAATCAAAGCACTACACTCATTACAAATGATGCAATAGTATTAGGACTTTTAATGACTACTTTGGCGTTAATTTTTTATTCTACCACATTAAAAGCTTTTGAAAAATTTTACAAAATAGTACCATCAATTCTATTGTGTTTTTTTATACCAGGCTTGTTGAGTTCATTTAATATTATTTCTGCATCGGAGTCGCAATTAGATGAAACAGCTTCTAAATTTTTCTTACCTACGTGTTTGGTTTTCTTTACATTATGTATAGATATCAAGGCCATTAAACAATTAGGGGGAAAAGCTTTATTTGTTTTTTTTGCTGGTGCTATTGGCGTTATGATTGGCGGGCCAATTGGTATTTGGGTAGGAAAATTAATTGACCCTAGTTTTTTGGGAAAAGATGGCGAAGAAATTTGGAGAGGTTTAGCAACAATTGCAGGTAGTTGGACTGGAGGAAATGCCAATCAATTAGCGTTGAAAGAAATATTCCAACCATCTCCAACAGTTTTTGCTCAGACGAGTGTTATCGATGTATTATTTGCGGAGTTGTGGCTCGGAGTTTTATTGTATTTTGTTGGTAAGGCGGCTATTATTGATGCTAAAATGAAAGCAGATAATTCAGTAATTATTGAAATACAAAAAAGAGTTGAATTTGAAGATTCAAAACAAGTAAATCCAAATTTAAGAGAACTTACGATTTTATTTGCCTTAGGTTTTGGTATCACAGGATTAGCTCATCTTATAGCAGATAGGGTAGCTCCATTTATTGAAACTAATTATCCTAATTTAAAGGCTTATAGTTTAGCCTCGAAATCATTTTGGATTGTTAGTATTGCTTCAATTTCTGGCTTTTTATTATCTAATACAAAAGTTAGAAACCTTGAACATTATGGAGCATCAAAAATTGGCACTTTGTTTCTCTATTTTCTCATTACTACGATTGGAATGCAATTGCATATTTTTGAAGCATTTAAGAACCCAATGTTATTCTTAGTTGGCTTAATTTGGATTTTGATTCATGCTATTTTTACCATCTGTGTAGCACGTTTAGTTCGTGCTCCCTTTTTCTTTACAGCAGTAGCCTCACAAGCTAATGTAGGGGGTGTTGCCTCAGCATCTGTTGTAGCTGCTGCATTTAATCCGTCGTTGGCTCCTATTGGAGTGTTGTTAGCAATCTTAGGAAATGCAGTTGGCACATATTGTGGGTATTTGACAGGAATAATAATGAAATGGATTTCTATGTAAAATTCATTTGTCATTTGTTTTGTCACCTTAAGATTCGTTTTACATACAATTTTTTCTTTCAGGCACCAAAATTGCTAATATTTTGAAATAGCTAATTTGAGTGATTATGAAAAAGGTAATTATTATACTGCTCTTCAGCAGGTTAATATCTAGTGCCCAAGACAGTATAATAAAGAAATTTAATTACAGATTTGAGGTAGGAAGTTATTTTTCAATAAATAATAAACTTCCTTTCTGGCAAGCATCCAATCAATTTGGTAGTATTCCTACCGATATGCCCGCATTTTTATGCAGACAAAGTATAAAAACGCAAAAAGATACACTTAATAAGTTTTTTAAATTTGATTATGGTTTTGAAGCTGTTACAATTCTTGGTAGAAGTCCCCGATTGTTATTACCAGAAGGTTTTGTGTGTACAAGAATTGGAAATTTTGAGTTTTATGCAGGCAGGAGAAAGGAAATTTTTGGAATAGTTGATACACTTTTATCTTCAGGTTCTGCTTCATGGTCTGGCAATTCTCTTCCGCTCCCGAAGGTACAAATTGGAATTCCCAATTATACAAAATTATTTTTTAAATGGTTGAGTGTAAAGGGAACATTTGCTCATGGTTGGTTTGGGAATCAAACCTTCACTAAAGGCCATTATTTACATCAAAAATCATTATTTCTTAGAATAGGAAATCCTACTTCAAGGGTATTCTTATATGGAGGTTTAGTTCATAATGTGGAGTGGGGCGGGACACCCAAGAATATACTTCCTGTGGGAGATAATAGATTACTGAACGGTAAATTTCCTGCTGATTGGTTTGTTTATGGAAACGTAGTTTTACCATTAAAATCAATTTGGCGGAGTTCTTCTAAATACCAAACCTATAATGCATTTGAAACCACTAATCATTTTGGCAATCAATTAGGCTCCATTGATGCTGCTGCCGAGTTCAAAGTGAAAAGAAGTAAAGTAATACTTTATAGACAGTTTTTATTTGAAGATGGCCAACTTTTTGGACTAACCAATACTGATGATGGCTTATATGGAATAAGTTTTACACCAAAACCTGAATCTTCATTCAAAAGAGTCGTTTTTGAATATTTATTTACCAAAAATCAAGGGCGTTATGTTGCTGGTATTGGTCGATTGTTAAATATGCCCGATAGACACCCCAATGAAGAAAGTTTTTTGTTCAATCATCAACAATATTTTGATGGATGGTCGTATAATCGAAGAACTATTGGAACTCCTTTCTTAACTCCAGAAGAAAATATTAGAAATGAAAATAAATTAGGAAACGATAATGTTTTCGTCAATAATAATAGAATTTGGGCCTTTTACGGTGCATTTTTGAATCAAATTGGAGCTATAAGTTTGTCTAATCGTTTATCTTACAGTAGAAATTTTGGAAATACCAGTTTGTTAGGTAGGGAAATAAAGCCAGTAAATCAGATTTCTTATTCAATTAATACAATTATTCCTCTGAGAAGATTAAAAGTAGATTTGAATGTCAATATTGCTATTGACCATGGGGATTTGATAAGAGACAATTACGGTACGTTTATTTCAATCATAAAAAAATGGTAAACCAATTTAAAGTTTCATTTTACCAGTTTGATTTGTGTAGAATCTATTAATTTACTACCGTTTAATAAAAATAAATTAATTAAATTAAACCCATGCAACATTTTTCAATCAAATGCTCGTCTTAAAAAGAAATTTGTGCAACTGTTATTTAAGATTCTCTTTTTTAAATATATGACTGAACTAAAAACTAAGATACTTTTAAAAGACTCGCAAGGAAAAATTCTTGAGATAAAAGAATTATCAAGTGAGTCATCGAATGAATTTGATGTAGATAAACTCAATGATGGGGTTTATTTTGTGGAATTATCATTACCACATGGAAAGACGATCACACATCAGTTTAGTGTAAATCATAATTAAATAAAAAAGGTATGGTTTAAACCATACCTTATATTTTCAATAAATTTCTCTTTTGGCTGAGAGTAATGTATTATACATCAAAGCTGCAACTGTCATTAATCCAACGCCTCCTGGCACTGGTGTAATATAGCTACATTTTGGAGCAACTTCATCAAATTTTACATCACCCTTAAGTGCAAAGCCACTTTTTTTAGATGTATCTACCACTCGGGTTAATCCAACATCAATTACAACCGCACCTTCTTTGACCATATCAGCAGTGATAAATTCGGGTTTGCCAAGTGCAGCAATGAGAATATCTGCTTGTTTTGTAATTTCTGATAAATTTTGGGTTCTACTGTGAACCAATGAAACTGTACAATTGCCAGGATAAGTATTTCTTTGCATTAGAATACTCATCGGTAAACCTACAATTTGGCTTCTTCCAACAACCACACAGTGTTTTCCAGCAGTTTCAATATTATATCTTTTTATTAATTCTAAAACGCCAAATGGTGTTGCTGAGATATATGAAGGTAATCCTTTGGCCATTCTTCCGATATTGATTGGGTGAAAACCATCAACATCTTTTCGAGGCTCAATCGCTTCTATTACTTTGTCAACGTTTACATGTTGTGGTAATGGAAGCTGTACGATAAATCCATCAATATCATCATCTTGGTTTAATTGTTGAATGATTTCTAGAATTTCATCTTCAGTAGTACTTGAATCACGGCGAATAAGTGTAGATTTGAAACCAATTTCTTCGCAAGATTTGATTTTACTTGCAACATAAGTTTCACTTGCACCGTTATCACCAACCAAAATTGCTGCTAAATGGGGTGTTTTGCCACCTGTGGCTTTCAGTTTTTCAACTTCTTCTTTCAGTTCTAATTTAACTTGAGCAGAAATGAGTTTACCATCAATGATTGTCATTGGAACTAATTTTAAATGAGTTGCAAAGGTACGAAGATATTTATGAAATATAAATTTGGTTTTTGTGATTCATTAAAGGAATATTATTTCAACGATTGATTTCTTTAATAACTTTTTCCATATCAAATTCGTCTTCACCACTTACATTTACAACACCTTTTAATTCTTTATGGGGTTTTCCAAATCTTAGAAAAGATTGCCAAACATGGTCAATAAACCAAGTTGGCTCGTAGCCCCATCGGATATCCATTGCCCTTCGAATGAGGAATGTACGTTTAGATATTTTTACATGAAACTTTTTATCATATAATTGATTGATGCCATCATCATAAAAAGCAAAAAGCCCTTCGGCTATAACTACATCAAATCTACTTCTAAAGAGTTCAATAACTTCTTTATACAACTCAAAATCAATGGATTCTGGGGATTCCCAGTTGGTTTTATTTCTTATTTTGGGAATTTGGGTTTCTGGAAATACAAAATCATCTTGGTGAAAGATGATTGCTTTTTTACCTGTTTTTCTAAAATAAGTTACTAACAAATTAGCTAGGGTACTCTTTCCAGAGCGACTTACGCCACCAATTCCAATAATCATTTT
>NZ_LXHX01000064.1:0-2013 GCF_001649495.1 Emticicia sp. MM
AAAGAAATAGTCTAAATACTTGCCATTGGTGGGGGTGCCTATTTTTTTAAATTTATTTGGATTAGTGTTTAACAATTCTACTGTATATTTTATACCGAAAGCGACACCTATAATTTCCGAAATTGTTTTTTTCTTTCTATCATCGTTTGATAAATTTTCTATTTTCCTTTCTTGAACATTTATAAAATCAGAATGTAATAATTCAATTGCAGGTATTTTAGATTGAAGATAGTCGAAGTCTGAATCTACAATGTAGGATGGAACTTCTTCAACCATTATTCCATATTTGAAAATTTCAGGTTTACAAATCTCGAATTCTAATTTATTACGAAAGAGTTCAGAATCTTTCACTGTTTCATCAAGATATATTTTCATTTTAGACTTACTCATTCTGAATATTTTTTTGTTGATATAATTTTGCAGAAGTACTTATATAAGCCAAATTAAGTATGACACCAATTTGTAATTAAGTTAATTTTTTTGTTTTACGATTTTATTAGGATTTTGATGTAATTCTTTACTTCTAAGATTTAGAAAATATTTATCACTCGCAATTTCCAAATTCCCAATTCACAAACCAAACAATCAAAATCATATTTATCTTTCGGTAATCATTACACGTAATTGGGTATTTCTTGTCTGAAAATCTGAAAAATAACAAAACTCAGCACTTAAAACTCAGAATTCAGAACTCTAAAAACTATCTTTGTATCTTAAATAGTAAAGAGTATGCAAATCATAGAGGTAGGAGAGAACCGAAAGCTACAAAAAGAATTTTTAGAGTTTCCAGTGGGTCTGTATAAAGGAAATCCATATTGGATTCGTCCACTTGATCAAGATATTGAAAAATTATTCGACCGTCAGAAAAATCCAATTTTCAATATTGGGGGTGATTGTGTTCGATGGCTTGCACTTGATGAATCGGGTAAAACCATTGCACGAGTAGCAGCGTTTACTAATCCTGCTACTGCTACACAAGGGAACGAGCAACCAACGGGTGGAATGGGCTTTTTTGAGTGTATCAACGATGAGTCGGTGGCTTTTGCGATGTTCGATAAATGCAAAATTTGGCTACAAGAGCGTGGTATGGAAGCGATGGATGGTCCAATTAATTTTGGTGAACGTGATAACTGGTGGGGGCTACACGTTGACCCACACGATGCCGAACCAACTTGGGGGATGTTCTATCACCATGATTATTACCGTGCGTTTTTCGAAAATTATGGTTTTCAAGATTATTTTCAGCAATATACATTCTTGTTGCCAATTCCGGAAGAAGAAGCTCGTAAGGTAGTTCGACCAGCTTTGTTTGAAATTGCCAATCGAATTTACAATACACCGGGCTATGAGTTTAAGCATGTGAGCAAGAAGGAGTTGCCCAAATTTGCCGAGGATTTCAGAATTATCTACAATAAGGCATGGGCAAAAAACTCAGCTACGGGTGAAATGACGCCCGAGCGTGCCGGTGCTATTATGCAAACTATGAAACCAATATTGGAGGAAGAACTCATGTGGTTTGGCTATCATAATGGCGAGCCGATTGCTTTTTTTATCATGATTCCAGAGTTAAATCAGATTATCAAGTATGTTAATGGAAAGCTTAATCTGATTGGGAAAATTAAGTGGTTGTACCATACACTAATGAAAACCAATAAAAAAGCACGTGGTGTGATTTTTGGCGTAATACCAGAATATCAGGGAAGAGGCATTGAATCGGCGATTGCTTTGTCGTTTTCGAGGGCTTGTTGGGTTCCGAATTACCAGTATAAAACCTTGGAACTCAATTGGATTGCCGATTTTAACCCCAAAATGCTTAAAGTAACACAGATGTTAGGAGCTAAAAAATATAAGACCTACATTACTTACAGATACTTATTCGATAGGAATAAAGAATTTAAGCGTTGTCCGCAAATCTAAAAGCTATTTCTGAAGAAATAAATAAACAAAAAATCGTTATCTTTGCAATAATATAGACATTTTCACTAAAAAAATCCTTTTGTAAAGGTAAATTAT
>NZ_LXHX01000065.1:0-64764 GCF_001649495.1 Emticicia sp. MM
AAAAAATCCTTTTGTAAAGGTAAATTATCTATGTCATTACTTACAGTAGGTTCGGTAGCGTTTGATAAATTGGAAACGCCATTCGGAAAAACAGATAAAATCATTGGCGGAGCTGCCACTTTCATCACGCTCACTGCATCATACTTCGTAAAAGAAAACAATCTCGTGGCGGTTGTTGGTGAAGATTTTCCACAAGAAATGATTGATACTTTGGTAAGCCACGGTGTAAATGTGGATGGTCTTGAAATCAGAAAAGGCGAGAAATCTTTTTTCTGGCATGGTCGTTACCATAATGATATGAATAGCCGTGATACGGTTGAGGTTCAATTAAACGTAATGGAAAATTTCGACCCGAAGATTCCAGAATCATACCAAGGTTGTGAGTTTTTAATGCTCGGAAATACAGCACCAGCGATTCAACATTTGGTTTTAAAGCGTTTAGCTACCCGCCCGAAGTTTGTATTGCTTGATACAATGAATCTTTGGATTGATATTGCTTTAGATGATTTGAAAGCTCTATTGAAAGATGTTGATTGTGTAACTATCAACGACGAAGAAGCACGCATGCTTTCAGGTGATTATTCATTGCGTCGTGCGGCTAAAACAATCATGGCAATGGGTCCAAAAACACTTATTATAAAGAAAGGTGAACACGGTGCTTTGTTGTTCCAAGGCGAAGAAATCTTCTTCTGTCCTGCATTACCTTTAGAAGAAGTATTCGACCCAACGGGTGCTGGTGATACTTTTGCGGGCGGATTTATTTCGCATTTAGCTAAAACTGGCGATTTAAGTTTCGAAAACATGAAACGTGGCATCGTTTATGGTTCAGCAATGGCTTCATTCTGTGTAGAGAGGTTCGGTTCGGAGCGTATCCAAAACCTTACGCAAGAAGAGATTGCAGCACGTGTAGATGAATTTAAAAAATTAGCTGCATTTGAGTTGTAATATAGTCCACAGTCAATGGTCAATCGACCACTAACTTAATATAAAAAGCCCTTTAGCGATTCTTCGTTAAAGGGCTTTTCTGTGGATAATTGCCTATTGAGTTTTGTTTATTAAAATCCTCCACTTCCGTAGTATTGGCGTCTTCTACTTACTTTTAGTTCTTGCAATAAAGCACTGCGTACGTTGAGTGTAAATGAATAACTTGTACGTACTGAATATCCCGAAATTGGTGTCCAGTTAAATGCCATATCCCAACAGTGTAATTCACGGTGTAAGGTAATATTAGTTAATGTAGGAGCTTTTAGCTGCATATCATAACCTGTATTAAAGCCAATTTTCCACTTTGGGGTTAGACTCAAATCTCCTTGAACAGTAATCGCTTGCGTAACTTGTGGGTCAGCTAAACCTTGTTTCGTATAATTGAGGTTATAGCTTAAATTAAGTGTCCACGGAATCGAAAAATCTACATAAAGTTCAGGGTTAGCTGCAATAAATTTCTTCATGGCATCCATCGCAGGATTATTCGATTGAGGATTTGTCTTTGGTTTTCCCTTATCAGGATTAAAAGTTGCTGGAGATAAACGAGTTGAAATCGCAATATTGGCTGTACGTAAAGTGGCCAAACCAGCAAATCCTTGTACTCGTTCAATTTTATAGAAACGTCTTATTCTTCCAGCCGGATTTAAGGCTCTTAATTCTGGTGTACTTTCTGGTTGATAATAATAGGGGTCAAAACTTGCACCCATATTTAGATTTACTAAGTTTTTAAACAAATTGGTGTTAGCACTCATGTTAATATTTGATAGATTCATCGAGTCTCCCAAAGCCAATAGGTTATAACTTGTGCCTAAACTTAAATTATCGAGTAATGAAATTTTGTCAAATGCTTTGGCTGCTGTATCTGATTTTGAGCGAACTTTAGCTTCAAGTTGATTCGTAAGGTTGAAACTTACATTACCCGAAGCCCCTGCCGAAGCCCCTAAAGTCGGGTATTTTGGTAAAAGCTTACGTAACGTATCATAAGTAGTAATACCATTTGTAGTTGTTCGGTCAATTCTTACTACTTTATATTCAAATAATCTTTTTGTGAAATCAGGGGCATAACTTAAACTTAGCGAAGGAGCCATCGTGTGGCGAATGGCTTGCAAGCGACTTTTACCTCTAAACTGGTAAGTTCCATACACACGTGTATTCATACTTCCTGAAACCGAGGTTTGATACGTTGGAAAGAAACCTCTAACGGTATCAATCTTCACGGCATTCTCACTTGCAATATATTTATAGCTAAGGCTTTGTGTTGAAATGTCACCTCTTAGTGAGACACTCGGTGTAAAGTTGATATATCGTGCGATTTTAAAGTTCGGCAATGCAATTGGAATAGAATAGGTAGTGGTAAATTTACCGTCACTCAAAACTTGATTTAGTGCATCGAGTGTATTGAGTTTTCGCACATTACTGAGGCGTTCCTGTAAAGCTTTTTGCAAAAGTCTTTCTGAGGGGGTTAATGTCAGTGGGTTAGCATCACGGAGTCTGATTTCTTCGTTAGTCAAAGGCTTTGCTTCAATAGAAGAATAGGTTCCGTCGGCATTTTGGCGAACTATTTTATAATCAGAATAACTCGTAATACTATTCACACGTGTATTAGTTGCTTGATAACCACCACTCACATTAAGTCCAACCCTAAATGATTCATACCAGCGGCCAATTTGTTTTTTTTCTGGTACAAATGGGTTAAACTGATTCAAACCAATGCTATAATTGGCCGAAGCATCAACTTGCCCAGTGGTGAAGTTTTGCGAAACATTAAGCCCCGAACTTGTAACCAATTTTTGATTAAAAGTTCGTCCAAACTGAACAGATGAATTAGATGAACTACTCAAATAATTGCTTACATCAACGGTATTGACGTTGTTTCGGTTAAAACCATTACTGCGTAAATTTACTGACGAAGAAAAACTACGGTCAGGACGCTTATTGGCAGGCGTATGCGACCAACTTAAGCTAAAGTCTTTGGTTTTATAGTTATTATTATCGTCAGTGGCAACAACTTCAGGTGTGTTATTGTTAAAATTATATTGAAAATTCAGGTTACCTGAGTATTTGTATTTTTTAGAGTATGTTGATTGTGCACCCACCCCAAAGCTACCTTTTGAGTAAATTTGGGCTAGGACTTTCATACCAATTTTTTCATTGATGGCAAAATAATAGCCAAAGTCACGGAAATAGAAACCACGATTATTGGCATCTTCACCGTAGGTGCCCATGATTATCCCTGAAGTTCCAGCTTCTTTATTTTTTGGTACTGGAAAGAACCCAAAGGGTAATCCAATAGGCAGAGGGACTCCACTCAAAACAAAGTGGAAAGGCCCTGAAATAACTTGTTTTTTGTTGACTAACTTGATTTTCTTGGCAGCAATATGAAAATGGGGCTCTTTCATATTACAAGTGGTATATTTGGCATCAACCAAATACATATCATCGTTGGCATCTTTTTTTACCCGTTCCCCCGTCACGAAACCTTCGCCTTGTTGTGTGACAATTCCCTTAATAAGTGCCTTTTTTGACTTAAAATTATATCGAATAGTATCTGTATTATATTTATCGCCACTCTGTGAGAAGATAGGTTTTCCTTTAATACCATTGCCCTTGGTAGTATCGGGCGAACCATGAGCAAAAACTTCACTTTTCCCCCAATCAAGTTTGATGTAATCGGCATCTAATTCAATATCACCGTAAGTCACGCGAGCTTTTCCGTAGAGGTGTAAGATTTCACCTGAAACGTCCATTACCGTAGAGTCTTCGGCAACATACTTAACTGTTGTTGAAAGTCCGCTTTCTTTACTTCGCATCGAATCGGCAATCATTACACGAGTGGTATCTCGTTTTTCTTCAAAAAGTTTATTGCCAAATGGTTTAGTAGTCGAACTAGGGCGAGTAGTTGTTTTGGTGCTAGGGCGAGAGAGATTACCTCCACCAAACTTTGATAGATTACCTCCCGGAAATTGTGCTACTGAATTGAATGAACTTAAAATCAAAAACAATCCGAAGCTAAAATGTAGGAATAAGCCTAACATCGGCCAGTTTTTATTGCTTTCCGACGTAAAACCCGTAAATGTAGTTAGTTTCTTAGTGCTTGGGGTTTTATATTTTTTCAGTTGTTCCAAAAAACTTATCTTTGTAAAAATGTCCTATTAATATAACCTATTAGGAGAAACCTTCAGATATTTCTACCAAAAACTGCAATTTTTCTGATTTCTCTCTTATTAACGCTCAGTAATGGCACAAAATTAGCTATTATATAGTCGTGAAAGAACGTTTGCTCATAAAATCATGTTAAAAAATCTTAAAGTTCTACTTATACTAATATTTAGCCTTGAAATTGTACACGCCCAAAGCGGAAAAATCCGAACAATTGTGATTGATGCAGGGCATGGAGGAAAAGACCCCGGAACACAGCATAGCAAGCTTCGTGAGAAAGATATTGCTTTGAGTGTAACACTTAAATTAGGTAAAAAAATTCAAGAAAAACTACCTGATGTAAAAGTAATCTACACACGCAAGAGCGATGTTTTCTTGCCATTACACGAACGTGCTGCTATAGCTAATAGAAATAAAGCCGATTTGTTTATTTGTATTCACGTCAATGCTAATCCTCATTCATCGAAGTTGAGTGGCTCAGAAACATACGTGATGGGGCTACATAAAACAGAAGATAATCTCGCCCTTGCTATGCGAGAAAATGAGGTTATTTTAATGGAAGATAATTACAAGAAAAATTATAAAGGCTATGACCTTAGTTCGCCTATGGCAAATATCATGTTGGCTAATTATCAGAATGCTTTCATGAAAGAAAGTGTGAAACTAGCAAGTATGGTTGAAAAGCAAATGTCGAAGTCAGGGCACAGAAGTCGTGGAGTAAAACAAGCAGGATTTCAAGTGTTATGGCAAACTGCTATGCCTGGGATTTATGTCGAAACAGGCTATTTAACTAATTCGACTGATAAGAGAATATTGGGTAGTACGGATGGACAAGAAAAGTTGGCCGAGGCGATATTCAAGGCAGTAAAAGCATATAAAGAAAGTAAAGAACGCCTCTAATCTCGATAAGGGAACAAAAAATGTTTTTTTTGGTGTTCTCTTTTTACAAATTATGAGTATTGGTTTGTAGATTGCTTTAGCGTACTTTTGTAAAAAAAATAAAAGTCTCCCTTTAAGGGTTGAGGTTATGAAAAAAGAATATAAAGTTGGCTTGCTTGGCATTATTGCATTTGCAATATTTTATTTAGGCTTCAATTTTCTGAAAGGTTTGGATATTTTTCGAACCGAAAATGAATATTATACTTACTACGAAAATGCTGAGGGATTACAAACCTCAAACCCAGTTACTTTTAATGGGGTGCCTGTTGGTCGTGTAGTTTTGGTTGAGCCCGACCAAGAAAAAAATCGTGTGAAGGTAATGCTTGCCATAAAGCGTGATATCAAAGTAAGCGATAAAGCCATTGCAGTTTTAGCTGATAATGGACTTTTAGGCGGAAAGGTTATCAAACTTAAAATTCCAGTTGGTAATTCTTTAGCAGATGAAGCAACTATCGGTAGTGAAATTGAAAAAGGAATGGTGGCTGCAGTTACCGATAAACTAAGTCCAACACTTAAAAATGTTGATTCTTTGCTTACTACAACTACTGCTATTATCAAACAATTTGACCAAACGGCTGTTGCATTAAAGGTTCTTATGGCCAGTGCTACCCAAACAACCAACGGTGTAAATGGGGTGGTTGCATCTAATGCTAAAAACCTTTCAGCCATTACAGCTAATGCCGCAGTTTTAACTGCTAATTTGAATACACTTTCAAAGAATCTTGATGACCAAATCAAGCCAATTCTTAATAAAACCAATACTTTTGCCGATTCTTTAAATGCCGTGAAATTAGGAGAAACCGTTGCTCAATTGAATAAATCAGTGGCTGGATTGCAAGGAGTCATTAAAGAAGTAAATCAAGGGAAGGGCACTTTGGGTAAATTGGCAAAAGACGATTCACTTTATGTGAATTTAGATAGAACAGCGGCTAATATTGCTCTACTTATGGCTGATTTGAAGGCTAATCCAAAGCGATATGTGCATTTTTCATTGTTTGGAAAGAAAGAGAAGAAGTAATGCATAATTCTGAGTTCTGAATTCTGAGTTATTCATTATTACTCAGCACTCAGGACTCAGAATTATGAGCTAAATCACTTCCGTACTAACTCCAATTTTTCTACTGGGTGATACACCAAAGGCGTGTATTCTACTTCCACATCAGATTTATCAAGTCCAAAGGCTTTTTCGTCGGATAAACTCATTCGCTTCAAGAAAAAGTAAGTGTTTAGCAAAATGCCTTCTCTAACCGAAAATTCATTCTCTACCGAGAGGAATTTCTCAATCACTACAAACTTAAAGTCAGGTTCGCTATTGTATTTTGTTGAACCATCAGGGCGAATGTGCAAATTCAATTCTTTTCGCTCGACCAAATCCTGTACGATTTTCTTGAAATAAAGTTCTACTCGTGGCTGTACCCGGAAGCCCGTATTAATGTCGATTTTAATGATTTTATCATCAAGCAATTCGCTTACTTCGTAGTTGAGCGTGTAAGGTTCGTCGGTGCGGTTGATATGCACAAACCAATACACATCAGCACGTTTGGGCTTTTTCGAGAATATAGATTTCATGATTTTCTCTTCAATATGATTCTTGCGGTCGGCTTTTGATAAATAAACCAAATGCGTTGAAAATTTGGGAATGTTTTCGTCTTCGCTCAATTCGGTGATTCGTGAAATATAGTGTCTTAAATCAATAAAATTAACGAGTTTGTTATTGATTTTGCGAGCTTTGTGCCAAACATACATCACCAAGAATATAAATACCTCAAAGAATAAAAACATCCATCTTTCTTTAATTTTTGCCACATTCGTAATGAAAAACGAGCCTTCAATCACGATAAAAACCACTAAGATTAAGCCAATTATCCACGGATTCCATTTTTTGATGTATCGCATGAAGTAGGTCAATAGAATCGTGGTCATAATCATAGCAATGGTAATCGAAAAACCATAAGCTGCTTCCATGTGCGATGAACTTTGGAAATACAAAATCATCATCACACAGCCAATCCAAAGTATGGTATTAACACTCGGAATATAAATTTGTCCTTTCAATTCGGTTGGATTCCTGACCGTAACTCTCGGCCAAAAATTCATACTAATTGCCTCACTGATAAGCGTATATGAGCCACTAATGAGTGCCTGCGAGGCAATAACCGTGGCGGCCGTAGCAATGACTACGCCCGCAATCAGAAACCAGTCAGGCATGATTTCGTAGAATGGATTTCGGCCATTAAGTACGCTTTCGCCTTGATTGAGTACCCAAGCCGCTTGGCCTAAATAATTGACCAAAAGGCATATTTTAACAAAAATCCAGCTGATACGGATGTTTTCTCGGCCACAATGACCTAAATCAGAATACAGGGCTTCGGCTCCCGTAGTACACAAAAATACCGCTCCCAACAGCCAAAAACCTTGCGGATATTGACTCAATAATTGGTAAGCATAATACGGATTAATGGCTTTTAGCACTTCGGGATACTTGATGATTTCTGTAAAACCCAGCGTAAAGAGCATCGTAAACCAAACAACCATCATCGGGCCAAAAGCACTGCCCACTTTTTGTGTACCAAATCTCTGGAAAAAGAAAAGTAGCGATAAAATGACGATAACAATCGGGACGGTGGGCAAATGTGGCACCACAATTTCAAGACCTTCGACTGCCGAAGCGACCGAAATTGGGGGGGTAATGATACCATCGGCCAAGAGTGTGGTTGCACCCAAAATGGTCGGAATAATCAGGTTTTTTCCGAATCTTCTAACCAAGGCATAGAGAGAAAATACCCCCCCTTCACCGTGATTATCAGCCATTAATGTCAGAATAATGTATTTGAAAGTTGTCTGAAAAGTCAGCGTCCAGAACACACACGAGATTGCTCCATAGACCAAAATCTCGGAGATTTCACGCTCACCAATGATTGATTTGAAAACATAGAGCGGACTCGTACCGATATCGCCGTAGATGATGCCGAGGGCAACCAGCAGCGAGGCTGCGGTAACTTTTTTTGTGTTTGAATGACTAATCATAATAGTGAGAATTTTGTGTTTGAAAATGAAAATTTGGGCAAAGCAAAAGCCGTCATCAGCAATACTGATTAGCCCGTTTTTTGAATATTTGAGTGTTTTTTTAGGTCTTAGAAAGTGATAGTTAAAGAGCTAATGATGAGGTTATTCTGATGGATAAATGTTTCGTTTTTCTGAAAAATAGGGTCTTTGCTATTCAGATTTCGGTATTCTATTCGACATAAAAGATTATTGCTAATTAGGTAATCAACATTGAGCGAATGCCCGATGGTCTGAAAACCATTTTTGCTATTGGTACTGATAATTACTTGATTTTTATCTGAATAAAATTCGCTTCTTGCGGCAAAGTTTAGCTTTTTATTTGGTGAATAACGAGCAATAAGCACAGGCGAATACCAAATATGATAACTTGTACTTTTCGGTGTTTTTTGCTGAAATCCTACATCAAAGCCAAACGTAAGACCAAATTTGGTGCTTACTTGGAAGATTCCGTAAAAATTATGAAAATACCGCACTAACCTTACCGAATCAGGTGTATCGCTGCCAATAAATGAGCTACTATTGATTGTGAGTTTGGCGATAGGTTTAAACGTAATCTGGTGCCCAAAGGCAGGTGTATTATTGCCCTCAAGCCGTTGGATTCGTTGCCAACCATTGAGTACCAAAGCACTCAAAAACCATTTTTCGTTATCAGAGTTATACGAAAGTTTTACTCCACTTTCATAGTAAGGCGAATTTTCGGCCAAAATACTGCGGGTTAGTGTCCAACAATCTTTGCTAATTGCACTTTCAAAGCCAATGTGTGAGCCAAAAATACCTGCATCGAGCCACAGGTTTTTATTTCGAGATACTTTAAAACCAATATTTGCTTCCAGAATGTTTTTTAAAACTCCCGTTTCGACGGCAAGATTGGCATTGGCATACGTGCCAGCCATTAGTGCCAAGTTTGCTCTACTTTTACTATGCTGATAAGCTACTTTTACAAACCCCAAATTGAGGTTTACTTCGTTGTGTCTATTGTGAGAATAGGTAAAAGCTGGTCTCAAATGATTAACTGGATTGGCAAAATCATATCCATAAAATGTTTCAAGATAAGCACTCAAAGCCACTGACCGAGACGAATCAGTTTGGGCATTGACGATGAATATCGTTTGTGTGAAAATCACTATAATTATTAAGAAACCCTTCATATTGATACTATTTTGAATAAAATTTAGGCGAAGTTAGCTATTTTTCGCCTCCGATAAATCGGTAGCCAACCCCCGATTCGGTGATTATGTATTTGGGTTGGTCGGGGTTATCTTCGATTTTTTTGCGGAGTTGTCGCACAAAAACCCTCAAATACTGCGATTGTTCAAGATAACTTGGCCCCCAAATAGTTTTCAAAAGAAATTGGTGTGTCAAAACCCTACTTTCATTCTGAGCCATCAATACCAATAATTGATATTCTGTGGTAGTTAGCTTCAAAACTTCTTGATTTTTCTTCACGATTCTCGAAGTAAAATCAATACTTAGATTTCCATATTCTCGTAAAGGCACATTTTCGGTGTTTTGTGCCAATCGGAGTGCGGTTCGGATTCGAGCTAGTAGTTCGCCTGTGCGAAAAGGCTTCGTTAGATAATCGTTTGCACCACTATCAAGTGCCTGAATGATGTCGTCTTCGTTATCTCGTACCGAAAGAATAATAACAGGAGCTTTGTACCATTCTCTGAGCCTTTTCAAGATACTTTGTCCATCTTCGTCTGGCAGACCTAAGTCGAGTAAAATCAAATCTGGTGGGTGCATCGCTGCCGAAATTTGTCCCTCTTTACCTGTACTAGCCTCATATACTCGAAAATTGTTGGCAGAAAGGGTTATTTCTAATAATTTACGAATCTGAACTTCGTCGTCGATGATTAATATTGTTGGGTTATTCATGTCTTTTGTGTTTATTGTAAGAATCCTCCGCTGAAATCATCGCCCCAGTTGGCTTTAGTTGGAATTTCAATCGTAAATAAAGCTCCACTTCCTGCTCTATTACCTACTTTGATGGTGCCTCCATGAGCTTCAATAAAGCCTTTTGTGATAGACAAACCTAAGCCTAAACCTCCTGTTTGTGTGTTTTTTGAGCGATAAAATTTAGTGAAAACTTGAGATAAATCGCCTTTCGGGAAACCTTTGCCATTATCTTGAATTTTAATGATACATTTTTCATTGACATAATCGGCCGAGATATGAATAAGCGTTTTTTCGGGCGTATAAATCGAACAATTATAAAGAATATTGTAAATGGCTTGCTCTAGCAGTCCGAAATCAAGTTTCAAAAAAGGCAGATTGGGCGGCATTTCTACTTTTACTTCATGAAATTTTAGTTCTGTTTCCAGTTGATTGATGGCTGTATGAATCAGTTCGGTGAGGTCATACCAATCTAATTTCGGACGAATTGACCCTGATTCGAGCCTCGAAACATTTAATAAATTTCCTACAAGACGATTAAGCCTATCGGCCGCCGTATTTATTTCTTGGTAGAGATTGATTTTATTGGTTTCGCTAAATTTCGAATTATCGGTCAATAAATTATCGGTTGCTCCTAAAATAGTAGCAATGGGTGTACGAAATTCGTGCGAAATAGAATTAAAAAGCGTATCATAAAGTTTCAAGGCATTTACACGTTCTTCACGCTGAATTGCCAGACTTTCAAAGTGTTTAATGCGAGCCGTAAGTACCCCATTGAGCATCACTATTATAAAGTACATCGCAAGCATCAGTACATCTTCTGATTTTGATACGTGAAATGTAAAGTGTGGAGGAATAAAGAAAAAATCCCAAATAAAAGCACTCAAAACCGCCGATAGAAGTACAGGGTAAAGGCTTAACTTCATAGCCAAGACCGAAACCGTAAATAAAAGAATAAGGGCAACCGTGCGATAGCCAATTAAATCACTAAACGGATAACAAATCGCTGAAATTAGACATACAATAATGATACTTATCAAATATGCCGAATTGCCTTGCGTATATTTTTTGGTCAGAATATCCTTCATTAGTTGGAGTCGTTATGATGATACAAATGTAGGCCTATGTTTATAAATGAAATGTAAAACAAAGCCTTTCTTATATAAAGATTTTGTAAAGATTCATTGATTTTGTGTTTAAGCCCCAAAAAACAATCTTATTTGTGGGTAGATGAGGCCTACGAGTTGGTTAAATCTTTTTAATCATGGTATAAATCTTTAATTTTACATTTCAATTTTAGAAAGAATACAATGTCCGAAAAACGCTGGTTATATAAATCTACACCCAATCCTCAAACTGTTAATGAATTAGCACAAGCAATTAATGTTGATAAAGCACTTGCTTCTATGCTTGTGCAGCGAGGAATTACGGTTTTTGATGAAGCACGAGATTTCTTCCGCCCTAAGCTCGAACACCTACATGACCCATTTCTGATGCCAGATATGGAGAAAGCGGTAGAAAGATTGACTGAAGCCCTTGAAAATGGTGAAAAGATAATGGTTTATGGCGATTATGATGTGGATGGAACTACTTCAGTGGCATTGGTATATGGCTATTTATCAACCTTTTATAGCAATTTAGAATACTATAACCCAGACCGATACGAAGAAGGATATGGGGTTTCAGTACAAGGAATCGAATGGGCGGCTGAGCAAGGCGTATCTTTGGTAATTTGTTTGGATTGTGGCATTAAGGCTCAAGACAAAGTTCTTTTGGCGAAAGAAAAATTCAATATTGATTTTATTATTTGTGACCACCATGAGCCTGACGATACTTTACCTAATGCAGTTGCCGTGCTCGACCCTAAACGTAAAGATTGTCCGTACCCTTATAAAGAATTAACAGGAAATGGTGTAGGCTTTAAACTTTTACAGGCATATTGTATAAGAAACGATAAACCACTTGATACGCTTTTAGAATTCTTAGATTTGTGCGTTGTAAGTATCGCTTCTGATATTGTGCCAATTACGGGAGAGAATCGAGTTCTGGCTTTTTATGGTTTAAAAAAGCTCAATGAAAACCCAAGAATTGGACTCAAAGCATTGAAAGAAGTAGCAGGCTTTACCACATCAATGACTATTGAAAATGTAGTTTTTGTCATTGGGCCAAGGATTAACGCTGCGGGACGAATCAAGCACGCCAAAGCTGCGGTAAAGCTCTTATTATCAGATGACTATGATGAGGCTTTAGAGTTTGCTCATGAGATTCAGAAGCATAATAGCGAACGCCGTGGACACGATACTCGAATGACCGAAGAGGCACTTGCCATGATTGAGGGAGATGAGTGGATGATGAGTAAAGCGAAAAGTACGGTACTTTACAGAGAAGATTGGCATAAAGGAGTTATAGGAATTGTGGCGAGCCGTTGTATAGAAAAATACTATAGACCAACGATAATTCTTACAAAATCGCATGAAAAAGCGGCAGGTTCTGCCCGTTCTGTTGCTGGATTTAACCTTTACGAAGCTATTGAAGAATGTGCTGACCTGCTCGAACAATTTGGTGGACACACACACGCAGCGGGTATGACAATGCCCATTGAAAATATAGATGCCTTTAGATTGGCGTTTGATGAAGTGGTAAGTAAGTATATCACACCTGAGCAGCTTACTCCTGTTGTGAATATTGATGTAAAAATAAAATTGGCTGAAATTAATGCAAAATTCTATCGAATTATGAATCAAATGGCTCCATTTGGACCAGAAAATATGCAACCAATTTTTGCTTCTGAAAATCTTACACTTAAATATACACCAAGAGTAATGAAGGAAAAACACCTACGTTTAGAGCTTTTTGAAGAAGAAACGGGGGCAATTCTAACTGCCGTTGGATTTGGAATGGTTGAAGAACACCTAGAAAGATTGCATACCAATAAATATTTTAGTGCAGCTTATCAGATTGATGAAAATACGTTTAATAATAAAACATCTTTACAATTGATGTTGAAAGATATCAAGTATAGTTAAGAATAATTAACGCTGAAATTTGTCTATAATAACGTAATTTTGCTTGTAGGACAGGTTTGTAACTTGTCAAAATAGAGAACTAGAAAAAATAGGTTGAAAACCTGTTCCACCAAATATGATTTTAAGAACAGAAAACTTAATAAAAAAATACGGCCAGCGATTAGTTAATAACAACGTGAGCTATCAAGTTGGCCAAGGCGAAATTGTTGGACTGCTCGGCCCCAATGGGGCTGGGAAGACTACTTCGTTTTATATGGCCACTGGGCTAGTTAAACCCAACAGTGGAAAGGTTTGGCTCGATGACATGGATATTACTTCTTTGCCAATGTATAAGCGTGCGAAATTAGGTGTGGGCTATTTGGCACAAGAGGCATCGGTTTTTAGAGATTTAACCGTTGAAGAAAACATATTAGGTGTGCTCGAATTGGCTAAACCAGAACTTACGAAAGCACAGCGAAAGGAAAAAACGGAAATATTGTTAGAAGAGTTCAGTTTAACCCACGTGCGTAAGAATAAAGGTATTGTTTGTTCTGGTGGAGAACGCCGTCGGACTGAAATTGCTCGTGCTTTATCGGTTGACCCTAAATTTATTTTACTTGATGAGCCTTTTGCGGGGGTTGACCCTATTGCTGTTGAAGAAATTCAAGGGATTGTGGCTAAACTTAAGCACCGAAATATCGGAATTTTGATAACTGACCATAATGTAAACGAAACGCTTTCGATTACTGACCGGGCGTACTTACTTTTTGAAGGGAAAATTCTACGCCAAGGAACTGCCGAAGACCTTGCTAATGATGAATTGGTTAGAAAGGTTTATTTAGGTCAACATTTTGAATTAAAAAGAAAGATATAAATATCAATTTTTAATAAAAAACGGTAGTAAGAATTATACTTGCTACCGTTTTTTTTATTACCTCGGTCTTGGTGGTCTTTCCCCATTTATTGGAGGAGGAGGAGGTCCATGATGTTCGGCCTCTAATTTTTGAAATTTAGCAAATTGAGAAGCAGATAGGATACTTTTCATCGTCTTTTCGAAACTTTTTCGATGGGCATCTAAAGCTACTCTTTTCTCTCTTTCTTCAATTTTACTCGTAAAAATATCCTCCATTTGTTTGATGTTTTTCAAAAAAGCATCATGTACTTTTTTAGAAGCAGCTGCATTTAGGCCTAACTCTTTGGTCATTCTTTCAGTAAATTGTTCAGCATTGGGTATTGGAGGTCGTTCACCACGAGGAAGGCCATCAGGGCGATGTGCGGGTGGCTGGGCATATAATGATAAACTACTTAAAAATAGTAGTATCAAAAATAATCTAATACTTTTTTTCATGTGTTTGGAATATTTTTCAAAGCAATGATAAGATAAATTTCTCAAATAAATTTGCTTGTTTGCTTTTTTCTGCCATCAACGCAACCTCAATAAATCTTCTGACGTACTCAATAAAGTACTAACCTCTTTATATTTCAAGCTAACTATGAAAACTTACAACAAAATTTGGAAAATCACTATCGCCTGTGGTGCACTTTTTACACTATCTTCTCTAAGTTCCTGCATAAAAGAAGAAACTTTTAATCAAAAAGTTAATAATTCTCTATTAAATGATGCAGAAGGTCAATCGATGATTCTTTCAGTTGAAATGATTGAAAAATTAATGGTTAATGCACGAATACTTTCACAAGGAGATTGTGATACAGATGATGATAAAGATAATGATGGAACGGATGACAGTACTGATGGCTTATACCAAAACAATGAAGATTATGACCATGATGGAAAAGATGACAACGTAGATACTGATGATGATAATGATGGCATAAAGGATGATGTTGACTCTGATGATGATAACGATGGTATAAATGATGATGTTGACCCTGATGATGATAATGATAAAACCCCCGATATTTTTGATAAAAAAAACTATGATGATGATGATTTTGATAATGATGGTCTAAACAATACCTCAGACCCCGACGATGATAACGATGGCACTCCTGATATTAGTGATGCAGATGATGATAACGATGGTACAAATGATGATATTGACAAAGATGACGATAATGATGGTCTAAACGATTCAGATGATTCAAGGTATAATAATAATGAAGACTTTGATAAAGATGGTGAAAATAATTTAAAAGATACAGATGATGATAATGATGGATTAAATGATGATGTTGACCCAGATGATGATAATGATGGTAAGGCTGATGATGTAGATGCTGATGATGACAATGATAGAATGCCTGATTTTATTGATAAACGTCATGATGATGATGATGACTTTGACGATGATGGCTTACCTAATCACTCAGATAGTGATGATGATAACGATGGGATTAATGATACTAATGACCAAGATGATGATAATGATGGGGTAAATGATGATAAAGACCTCGATGATGACAATGATGGCCTTCATGATTCGATGGATAACCAAGCTAATAATGATGATGACTTTGATGATGATGGTAAAAAAAATCGGATAGATAATGATGATGATAATGATGGAGATACCGATGATGTAGATACCGATGATGATAATGATGGAATTAATGATACTAATGACCTCGATGACGATAACGATGGGATTAATGATGATAAGGATAAATCGGTTGGTGATGACGATGATTTTGACGATGATGGCCAATTAGATGATTCAGATAGTGATGATGACAATGATGGCATGAATGATAATGATGACCCTGATTCTGATGATGATGGAGATTTTGATTCGTGCGGAGCAACTTTACCAACTCTTGCTATTTCTTATATAACTACTAATTATCCAACTTATACAATTTTAGGTACGGAAAAATCAAATCGTAAAGGAGAAACTATTTATAAAACTTATATCCGAAATGGGCCAAGTTCCACTAAATTAAGACTCATATTTGATGTAAATGGAAATTTCCAACGAATACAATAAATCGGTCCCAACTATCTCGATTTAATGAATGTATTTACAACCTGAAATTTTTATTTATATGCAATCTAATATCCTAAAAATACTCATTCTACAAGTCGCTTTTTTTGTATTTATTAACCAAAAGAGTGCAGCACAAAGTTATTGTACACCTATTTATTCAGATGGATGTGGATTTGATGATGGTATTTCTAGTTTCACCATTAACGGTACAACGCTTAGTACTAATAGTGGATGTTCAACAGGAGCTTTCCAGTTTTATAGCAGCAATACAGCAAGTGTCTATGCTGGCCAGTCCTACAATTTCTCAGTAAATTTTATTAATGCCATTAACGATGAATATGTATCTATTTGGATTGATGCAGATAAAGATGGCTTGTTTGACATGAGTGAACTGGTACTTCAAACAAATACACCAGTCACAGAACCATATAATGGTAATATTACGATTCCTGCCAATGCCAGTGGAACCTTAAGAATGAGAATAAGGGTAAGTTTTGAAAATATAGCTACTGACCCTTGCTCCGAATATATATGGGGTGAAACAGAAGATTATCTATTGAATGTTTCTTGCCCGTACTCACAGACCTTCACGCAGGCTCATAACGGAACTGCCACTATGTATGCTTCTAGTTTGATTACTGCATCGAACATAATAAGTACAGGGGCTAATATTACCTACAATGCTGGGGCATCAATTATTATTCAACCAGGTTTTTTGGCTGAGTCTGGAAGTATTTTTTTAGGTAAAATTTCTGGATGTCCAAATTGAAACATTAACAGTATTAGTTTATCTTATATAATTAAAACCTGTTTTCATTTATTTGGAACAGGTTTTTGCTTTATAACATTTAACGTTCTCAATTAAACTTAGAAAGTTTTCTTTTTCTTCACTAATTTGCAAAGTATTAAAATCAACCTTAAGTAAATGAAAATAAAGCATTTTAAATTACTGATTATCGCTATTAACTTAGTATTTTATGTTGATGTAATCGCACAAAATCACACTGAGGATACATTCGTTTATGGCGATGCCCTGCCCGATGCCCCTGAATTGGCTCCTCGTGGCGAATACAAAGTTGGTGTACGAACACTTGATTTTGTGAATAAAAACCAAGTAGATATTCTAAAATCTAAAGGTGGAGTTGACCCAACTTACGACCGACCACTCAAGGTTGAAGTGTGGTATCCAGCCAATGTGGGTGCAGGTGTAAAAGAATTGGTAACTTATGAGCAAGTAATGGGTGCCTCAAATGACCCTAAACGTCCACTTATTCCGTTTACATTTTTAGGTCGTGCTGTTCGGGATGCCGCTCCCAAGACTACCGACGGAGCTTTTCCGCTCATTATCGTTTCGCATGGTTATTTAGGTTCAAGACTTTTATTAACTTATTTGACCGAAAATCTGGCTTCAAAAGGATATATTGTGGTTGCGATTGACCACACCGAATCAACATTCCGTGATGCTGCTGCCTTTTCGAGTACCTTACTCAATCGCTCAAAAGATGATATTTTTATCATGAATCAAATTGCGAATTTAGGAAAAGATAAAAGCAGTTTTTTGTCGGGAATCGTTGATGACCAAAATATCGGCCTCATTGGTTACTCGATGGGAGGGTATGGTGTATTGAATGTGGCGGGTGCAGGTTATAGCGACCAAATTATCAAAACTTTTGGAGCATTGAGTGGTAGCAGCAAAGCTATTGAAGTTCGTACAGGAAATAATACTGAATACAAAGCCAGTATTGACCCACGTATTAAAGCAGTAGTTGCCTTTGCTCCGTGGGGCATGGAGCGTGGTGTTTGGGATTCTGAAACCTTAAAAGGCTTGAAAATACCAACCTTTTTTGTAGCAGGAAGTCAAGATGATATTTCAGGCTATGAAAAGGGAATCAAGGCAATTTATAACGGTGTGGTTAATGCCAATCGTTATATGCTTACGTATATGAATGCACGTCACAATGTGGCCCCTAATCCACCGCCAGCAGAGTCACTTCGCCCAGGTTTACATTTTGATGAATACTACCGCTACGCAGAGCCAGCTTGGAATGAACGCCGTATCAATAATATCAATCAACATTTCGTGACGGCTTTTTTGGGTATTCATCTCAAGAAAAAAGATTATGCTAAATATTTAGATGTCAATCAAAACTCAAACGATAAACCTTGGACTGGTTTCAAGCCACGAGCATCGGTGGGTTTAGAAATGCTTCATGCAGAGGCTGGTATTAAATAACCAGTAATTTAAAAGGAAGACTTCGCTTTAAGCGAAGTCTTCCTTAAAATTCAATATCTCCAACTCGTCAAATCTATTCCTTTAGGGGCAGTTTTCTTCATATCTTCAACCCATTTCGGAATAAACATTCGGTGATAGCGTAGGCGACTAATATAGTTTGGCTGAGTATGGTCGCCGTTCCAGCAATGTTCTGCACGGTCACCGTAATCTACTTCTCCTTCATAGGCTGGACTATTTAGATTTTTAAGTTCTTCTTCGGCTAAATAGACTGCATTATTGAGGTAAAAATTATCCATATCGCCACAATAAATTCTAATCTTTCCACGCCATTTTTCGCCATATTTAGCCCAATCACGCTTTAAAATATAGGTTAAATCATAATTTTCTTTCCAATATTCTGCCACTTTTGGGTCAATTACACCCGTTTTTTTGTCCCAAATTGGTTGTGGATAGCCATCTTTTCCAACTGGTGAAAAAACTGCTTCCCAAATATCCCATTGTTGACCACTTCTGGTTTTTGTTCCAAGAGCCAATTCTCGCATATTCATTTGTCTAACAGTGGCAGTGAGTTGTCCTAAATAATCTCGATAGCCTGGACGCTCAGTTTTTCTAAAATCACTTTCATAAAAATAAGCGTTTTTGTCTTTATAGATATTCACGGTTGTAAACGCCCTAAAATCAATAGGGTCGGGGCAAGCGGCATAGCATCCACCATACTCGTTAGGGTATTTTACCTGTACTGCTAATGCTTCCCAACCACCTGTTGAACCTCCATAAGTAAATCGAGCCCAGCCTTCACCAATGCCTCTAAATTTTTTTTCAATGTATGGAATTAGCTCGTAAGTAATGGCATCGCCATAAGGGCCAATATTTTCAGAATTAACTGCATAAGAATCATCGTAAAACTGACAAGGATGCTGAATTTCGATAGCTAAAACTCTTGGAAAGTTTGGCCCTGTCCATAATTTATAGAAATCATAAGCCTCCTGCTGTACTATCTTATTATAACCATAAATTTTGAATCGGGGGCTATAGTCATCGGTAGGCATATTAGCATCGGGAGGTGTAGTGCGAAATCCATCAAAATCACTTGGGAAATGCCCATGAAAAATGGCTAATGGATATTTGACATCTTTATGCTCATCGAAGCCTTCGGGTAAAAGCACGTGTGCTCCAATATACATAGGTCTTCCCCAAAATTCAGTTAGTAATTTGCTTTGAATTTTGATATGTTTGATATACTTCGTGTCTTTTGGCTCTTCGATTGGTGGAATTGTTTGGTCAATCCTTATTTCAAAGTTTTGAACAGTTTTTGGGTTTATCGTCACCTTAATAGGTTTAGAATAGATATTTCCAGGGGCTAAATTCCATTGTTGTCCTTCTCCACGGTCCATTGGGAGCTTTACCACGTGTCCATCTTTTCTTTTAAAGGTTTCGTATTTGTGTAGCAATACTTGAACATAGTAATCACCCGCAGGAATATTGCTTAAAGCTTCAATCGGGTAGCCCAAAGTATTTTTCACATTCATAACTTTGTTTTGATTAGAAGGCCAATTATCAAGGTCTAATCCAAATACAAGTTGAGTATTATGACCATCAAGAATCTGAAACCTAGGTTCTGATTGGTCATTTTTAGAAAGCATCAATAATAATCGACCATCAAGTGTGCCAGAGCTAGGAAATTTAACCGAAAAACTGGTCTGAGCGAACGAAATGGAGCAAATAAAAAGTAAGGCGATGAAGGAGATTTTTTTCATGAGTTTTAAAGGCTGTTTTTCAAAGATACTATTTTTTTTAACCAAAGTATCTCCAAAAGCTAATTTTAACAGCTTAATAAATGCTTGAAACTTGATACTTATTCAAACCCTGTTAGTAGCTTATTTGATAGAATCATTTAAAAATTCAGAATGCCCCATGTTTTATTTATTTATATTAAGTGTTTTCAAACACAAATTTTTCCATTTCACTTAAAGTTTTTAAAAATGGGCTGATTTAATTTATACATTTGAGATATTTTTTATGATGATGAATAAAATATTTTCTACTAAGCAGTTTGTTTGGGGAGTGTCGCTTTTCTTGGCATTGTTCGTCAATCTTCCAATTATTTTTCTTCAGCTACCTCGGTTAGAAAAGTCGGGTATCGCTCAATTAGACATTTTGATTCAAGTGCTCGTATGTCTGATTTATTCAGTATTTTTCATTCAGTTGGTCTATCGGAGTATGAAGAATAATCTAGGAAAGTCAAGGATTATTCTTGAATTGATAGTCCTTTTTATTGGCTTTGTAGTATTATTAACGAGCCTAAATGTTTTGATTATTGGATTGTCAATGAAAATGTTTCCTACAGTGGTGATGCGTGGGGGAGTAATCGGAATAATCGCTTATTTTTTTAGCAGGTTTTTAATAGAAGCGGAGCGTAAAAATGAGATTTTACTTGAAAATGAACTTCTACGCAACGAAAATCTGATGGTGCAACTTACTTCGCTGAAAAATCAATTAAATCCTCATTTTTTATTCAATTCGCTCAATACACTCAGTTGGTTAATCAATGAAGATAAAGCTAAAAGTCAGCGATATTTGCAAAAACTTTCGCAGGTTTTACGCTATTCCCTAAGTATGCAAGAACAATCGTTGGTTGCTCTTAATGAAGAACTTACACTCATTGAAAGCTATATTTTCTTACTACAAATGCGTTTTGGAGATAATTTAATCGTAAATAAAAATATTGATGATATTTCAGCTTTTAAAATCCCACCACTTTCTTTACAACTGCTCGTTGAAAATGCCATTAAGCATAACATTATTTCAATGACTTCCCCGCTAAAAATCATAATTGAGGCTAATTTAGAGAATGAAACCCTTACAGTCAGGAATTCATTGAATAGTAAACCAAACTCTGAAGGTACGGGTATTGGACTAGCAAATTTGAATGAAAGATTTAGAATTTTGGCAGATAAAGGGTTAGAAATAGACCAAACCGAAAAGGAGTTTATCGTTACTTTACCACTAATTAATTAATTTTTTAAAGTGAAAATTGTAATCATTGAAGATGAAGTGGCAGCGGCGAGCCAATTGAAGTATTTATTAGCACAAACGAATACTTCTCATGAAGTTTTGTCGGTACTTGATAGTGTGGCTGAGTCAATTAAGTGGTTTACCAGTAACGAAAGTCCAGATTTGATTTTCTCGGATATTCAATTAGCCGATGGAATTTCCTTCGAAATCTATGAACAAGTCCAAATCAAAGCTCCAATCATTTTCATTACTGCTTTTGATGAATACGCCATTCGTGCATTTAAACTCAATAGTGTTGATTATATCTTAAAACCACTTGATTTAGAGTCACTTGCATTTGCCATTGAAAAATTTAAAAATCAACGATTAATTCAAAGAGATAAACTCAATGAGCTTATCCAAAGGCACGCTTTTTCTCAGAAAAATTATCGAAAAAGCTTTTTGGTTAGATATCGAGAAAAATTATTACCCATTAAAACATCCGATTTTGCTTATTTTTTTATTGAAAATAGTCTTGTCTTTGGGCAGCTTTTCGATGGCCGAAAATTTATTCTTGATTTTAAACTTGAAGACCTCGAAAATCAACTAGACTCCCACGAATTTGTACGAGCCAATCGACAATATATTCTTTCAAGACCAAGCATCACGGCTATTGAATCTTTCGCGAATAGTAGAGCTTTAGTAAAAACTAATCCAATATCTTCTTTTGAAATAATAATAAGTAAAGAAAAAGTAACCTCTTTCAAGCGGTGGTTCGAAAATGGCTAATTCGTCGATTCACTTGGCATTTTTTCCTGTTCACTTCTAAAGCCACCCACCTCACCCAACCAGATTTATTGTTCCTACGTCTAATAGGTTAGTACTAAAGTATTATTAAAACAATAAATCGTATGAAGTTTAAAAACGCAATTTTGAGTCTAACAATTAGTGCTGCAATTATGATTGCAGCTTGTGAGAAAACAGAAGTTACAACCGCTACCACCGCCACAGTCACTGCATTGAGTTGTTCATCTGTTACTTATTCAGGCACTCCATCGGCAGGAGCAGCCTTTACTGGCACGGCCACCATACCCTATACAGGCGGAAATGGAGCTGCTTATTCAGCAGGTACCGCCATTGCTTCAACAGGTGTTACTGGTCTAACAGCTACTCTGGCCGCAGGTACGCTAGCTTCAGGTGCTGGTTCGGTTACTTATGCCATTACAGGTACGCCTCTTACGAGCGGAACAGCCTCGTTTGCAGTTTTAGTAGGTGGGCAATCATGTACTTTGAGTTTAACTGTTTCTGCTACATCAAGCGGTACTGGTACAACTACAACAACTGCTGGATGGTCGATTGAAACAGATATTAATACTATTGTTGCAATGGCAAATGCATTTAAGGCTACACTTTCTTCTACACAAGTGAGTGCTCTTCAAGATACTTACAATAAGGCACATGCCCAAAAGTGGTCAAATTTGCCAGAAGCTCTATACCGTGGCAGGTCTGGTTTGCAATCAAGTACTTTTAGTACCGCTCAATGGACAGCCTTTTACAATCTTTTAAAGTCGGCCACAAGTACTACCGCAAACGAAGGCAATGATGAGTATATTGGTATTTTAGCTGCCGATGATTATTTAAACTCAATAGGAGGAGGTTCGGATTATGGTTCTGGAAATTATTACATTGCCTTCATCGGAACTCCAAGTGCAACTGGCTTGTGGTGTTTACAAATTGGTGGCCATCACGGAACAATTATTTATACTTATAATGGTGGAAAAATGACTGGTGGAACACCTTCTTTCCGCTCAACTGAGCCTTTCCCAAGTTATGTTTGGAAAAACGTTACTTATCAGCCAATTGCTCAGGAGTTAAATGCACTTTCTGCGATGTTGAAAGGTTTAAGTGCTACTGAACTAACTTCGGCCAAGCGTTCTTCAACACAAACAGATTTAATTTTAGGGCCAGCACAAGATAATAAGTTTCCAACTATAAAAACTGGGGTTAAAGTAGGTGATTTAACCCAAGCCAAGAAAGACTTGGTATTGGCTGCAATCAAGACTTATACAGATGATTTGGATGATAAAGCAGCAGCAGCAGTTTATGCAAAGTATAAATCAGAAATTGATAATACGTATATTTCTTATTCGGGTACTACTGACTTAACGACCAAAAATGATTATGTGCTTATTGATGGCCCGAATGTTTGGATTGAGTTTTCGATGCAGGGTGGAATTATTGTGAGAAATGCCAATCATCCTCACTCAGTTTGGAGAGATAGAGCAGGCGATTATGGTGGTAACTAAGCATTGTTAATACTTTTCAAAAGCCACGAATACGTGTAAAATTCAGCGTATTCGTGGTCATTCACAAACAATTATGAAACAGATACGCAAAATAGTTTTTTCTCTGACCTTTTTTCTGATTTTGGCTCAAAACGCAAATGCACACCCAATGCCAAGCACGATGGTTTTGCTGAAAGTTCATGAAAAGAATATATCTGGCGAAATTCAATTACCACTAAATGAGTTACAAGCTGCTATTGGAATGGGAGTAAATGATAATTCAGAAAAATTGGTTGAACGTTTGGGTGATTCGTTAAGAATTTACTTAATGCAGCATATTAGACCACGTACATTCGACTCAAAATCATGGACAGTCACACTCGGAAACATGAGAGTAATTGAAACCAAGAGTCGAATTTCGGGCGATTACAAAGAATTAGTTGTGGAGTTTGCTATGGCTCCCCCACAGCATTATGACCTTCGTAATTTCTATTTTGACTATGACGCCATTGTTCATCAGGTAATTACGCATAAAATTTTGGTTTCATTAAAACAAGATTGGATGCAGGGAATCATTGCCGAAGATAGTACTTTTCAACAAGTTGGTGTAATTGCACTAGATGTACCAAGCGGTAAGATAAAACCCTTTCAAGTTAGCTTACAACAAGGAGGTATTTGGATGGGTTTTAAAAGTATGGTTGTGCTCGGAACAAAGCATATTGCCGAAGGCACAGACCATCTGATGTTTCTTTTAGTATTGCTATTACCTATTCCGTTGATGGTTCAAAATAAAAAATGGGTCTCGCAGCGTTCGATTCGTGAGAGTTTTATACATATTTTGAAAGTTGTAACGGCTTTTACTATCGGACATTCAATTACATTGCTTTTTGGAGCCTTGGGGCTGGTTTTATTGCCAAATAAGCCCATCGAAATTTTGATTGGAATTTCAATTTTAGTTTCTGCCATTCACGCAATTCGTCCAATTTTTCCGAATAAAGAAGCTTATATAGCTATCGGATTTGGCCTTATACATGGCTTAGCATTTGCCAATACCCTCGAAAACTTAGAATTAAATACCTCAAAATTAGTATTGAGCATTTTAGGTTTTAACATTGGTATCGAACTCATGCAACTGATAGTGATTGTGGCAGTAATTCCGTGGTTGCTTCTATTGAGTAGAACTAATCTTTATCATTTTCTTAGAATTGTGGGAGCGTTTTTGGCTATAATTGCTGCTTTAGGTTGGGTGATTGAAAGAATTTTTGAAGAATCAAATGTAATAACCTTAACCATTGAAAAAGCTTCTACTTATGCTGTTTGGTTATTGGGAATTTTAGTGATTGTTTCGGTAGTATCTTATTTTTTCAAGAAAGATTCGGTTGTTTTACAAGAAATATAATAGCGAATTAGAAAACTTTTTCTATGCCCATCATAACAATCCAGATTGTTTTGACAATTAATTTTGCCGAAATATAAATAACGCTGAAAAAGATTTCTGCTGTTTTATATATTCATCAACACTTATGAAAATTCTTAAATCCATTGTTTTACTATTCATCAGCACAACAACTTTTGCCCATCTCGGAAGTATCGTAGGAAAAGTAATTGATGCTCAAACTAAACTACCTATCAAAGGAGCTAATGTAAGTTTAGTAGGGAATAGTCGTGGGGTAATTACTGATGAGTCAGGCTTTTTCCAAATCAATAATCTTTCGGCGGCTCCTTATAAAGTTGAGGTGTCTTTTATGGGTTATGTGGTTCAAAATCAGATAGTTAATGTTAAAGAAGATGAGGCAGTAACGATTGAATTTTTATTGAAAAGTGCTGAGTTTTCTTTGGAAGAGGTAAAGGTTTCGGCAGCAAATCCTCAGCATCAGCAGGTAATTTCTGGTTTGGATATAAAACTCCGCACAATCAATAATTCGCAAGAAGTTTTGAGAATTATTCCAGGTTTGGTGATTGGTCAACACGCAGGTGGGGGTAAAGCTGAACAGATTTTTTTAAGAGGTTTTGATATTGACCACGGCACCGATATTCGACTAACAGCTGATGGTGTACCAATTAACATGGTTTCCCAGGCACACGGTCAAGGCTATGCCGATGCTCATTTTATCATTCCTGAATTAATTGATGGCGTAGATTTTAAGAAAGGTTTATACGATGCCGATAAAGGAAATTTTAGCACCGCAGGTTGGGCAAATTTTCGAACCAAAAAAGTATTAGAACAGAATTTTGCTAAAATAGAGGTAGGCCAATTTAATACTTATCGTTTAGTTGGTGCTGCTAATATTTTACCTAAAAAAGTCCAAGAGCAAAACCAAAATACTTATTTAGCGGGTGAATACAATTATTCGGATGCCTATTTTGATGCTCCGCAAAACTTTAACCGCTTAAATTTGCTAGGCAAATATCACGGTCACATTTCTAAAAATACGAGTCTTACTTTTACGGCTTCTACTTTTTGGAGTAAATGGAATGCTTCAGGACAAATTCCTGACCGTTCCGTTGAGTCTGGACTCATTGGCTTCTTCGGAGCCATTGACCCCAACGAAGGTGGAAAAACGAGTCGTACCAATGCCAATGCAGAATTCCTGACGCTCACCAAACGTAATCATGTGTGGAAAAACCAAATTTTCTACTCAAACTACAATTTTGAGCTTTTTTCAAACTTTACTTTTTTCTTAGAAGACCCAATCAATGGAGACCAAATCAAGCAGGCGGAAGGACGAAATCTTTGGGGGTATAATAGTAATTATTCAATTGCACATGGTTTGAGAAGCAAGCAAGCTACATTAAATATTGGAGTTAATTACCGACAAGACCTCACGCAAAATTCGGAGCTTTCGCATACAAAAAACAGAACCGAAATACTTGAACGCCTAAAATTAGGCAATGTAAATGAAGCAAATGCGGGGATGTATATCGACGAAACAATCCAACTTAGCACGAAACTTTCATTGACAGCCGGTTTTCGTTTTGATTATTTTAATAACCAATATCTTGATAAATTACAAAATAATACAACTTTCAAAGCTCATGAATCAATAGCATCTCCTAAGCTAAACTTGTATTATACTAAGAATAATCATTTGCAGTTTTACTTAAATTTCGGAAAAGGATTTCATTCAAATGATACCCGTGCGGTAGTTGAAAAAAGTGGTTTAGAAATTCTACCAGCTGCTTATGGCTCTGATTTAGGTACAATCTGGAAACCTTTTCCAAAAATGGTTATCAATGCTGCTTATTGGTATTTATGGATGAATCAAGAGTTTGTTTATGTAGGCGATGCAGGTGTAGTTGAACCATCTGGGCAATCAAAAAGAAGCGGTTTTGATTTGTCAATGCGTTATCAGCTTAGTAAAAACTTGTTTTTTGATGCGGATATTAATTATGCTAAGCCAAGAGCCATTGGAGAAACGGAAGGACAAAATTACTTGCCATTGGCCGTAAAATTAACAAGTATTGGAGGTTTTACACTCAAGAGCAATAAAGGTTTTAGTGGTAGTTTACGTTATCGTTATGTTGGTGACCGCCCAGCTAACGAAGATAACAGTATCGTGGCAAAAGGCTATTTTGTTAGTGATGCATTATTGAATTATACAAAGAACCGCTATTCGATTGGACTTTCGGTGCAAAATATCTTTAATACAAAATGGAAGGAAACACAATTTGCCACGGAAAGCCGTTTATTGAACGAAATTTCTCCAGTTAATGAAATACATTTTACGCCCGGAACACCATTTAATGCTAAGTTGAGTTTTAGTGTGAGTTTTTAAAGGAATTGTTCCAGCCATTCAAGGGCTTTTTGTTCATCAGTAAATGACTTCATTGGAATAGGTGGACTTTGAAACTTGAATAAAATTCGCATAATCAACTGAGAAAGTCCGGGCTTTGAAACCATAGCCATTGCTTTGTAGATGTGAGGTAGTTGCTCAGTAGAAAACTGCCGAGTTGCTTTATCAGGAACAGGGGAGTCTGAAAGAAAAATCAATAGCGGAACAGGCTTATTGTTAGTGATTTGCTTTACTAAAGACACATTTCGGCCAATATTCTCAACTGTTCGCAAGATACTTTTTGAATATGAATAAAGAATACCTGTTTCGTCAAAATAATAATCTGCTATTTCTCCTTCGATAAGCGGTGTACGTTTTTGCATAACTATATACGCGGTTTAATGGGTATCCAAATTTCTTCTTCTGAATCAGGGCTTTCGTTTCTATATTTTTCGCCTAAAAGTTCAAAATGTTCTCGGTCGTCAATGCTATATTCAGAATTTGGTAACCATTCTCCAAAAATGTATTGAAAAGTTCGCTGAAATTCCGAAGATGAACCTTTATGCAAGAAAACAGCGTATAAACCACCGATTAGTGTGTAACTTTCCATCTCTTCGGGGACTTCTTCGAAAGTGCTCACTTCTATTGCCGCCCATTTGATAAAAGTATGATTAGGATTAAAAGTCTGAAAATCAAAAATACCATTATAAATCTGCATAGAATAGAGTTCGGCACCTACTTTATTTTTAATTTCTTTCCTTCTCGGCATAAAACTACGCCATAACTCAGCAGTACGATTATTTATATAACTCATTTCGAGCTTTTTACCTATTAGCTTTCTACTATTGAGCGTCCTTATATCTGGATTCATGCAGTTAAAATTGATTTTTCTGAAAAATTACAAAATACTTTAAAGAATGATTACAAGTACGAATAAAATTTTACTCATTTCGTTACAAATGCTTCTAATTTAAGTCAAATAAATAAAATTGTATTATACAAAGAAATCATTATCCTTTACTGTATATTTATGCAGTTGTAATTGTTCAAAAATTACCATTAAAAATATTTTGATAATCCGCTACAATTTCACGAAATTCCGTCGTTAATAACCCGAAAAACCTATTTCTAAACTTCGTAAACACATGGACTCTCCCCTCGTTTGCCCCAAAGTCAATTACTTTTGGCGTTTTAGTTTAATTGTTTTAATTATTACCTCTCTTTTTACTAGCTGTTCAAAACTTAATGATGTAGGTGTCAGTGCTAGAAATTTCGATGATGAGATTCAACTTACTCAAAATTTGGTCTTTACTTTTGATAAAGATTTGGTATCTGAAAATGATTTAGATTCTTGGCAAGCCATCGAATACATTCGAATCGAACCCAAAGTAGAAGGGGTTTTCAAATGGTCGGCAAAAAACGAATTAGTCTTTTCACCATCGAATGGCTTTAAAGGAGCAACCAATTATAAAGCCGTGCTTACAAACGCACTTCTAAGTAATTCTCCAATCCAAAAGTATAAGGTTAGCAACGAAACTTTCGAATTTCATACACCTTATCTAAAACCAGAAAAACTCGAAACTTACTGGGCAAAGGGAGCCGACAATAAGCCAGTGGCAAAGGCAAAAATTGATTTTAATTACCCTGTCCAAGAAACTGATGTAACGAACCTCCTCAAAGTTCAACTTGAAAATACAGATTCAAAATTTAACCTAAATAGCACCCCAAATGATTCAAAATTGGTTTTAGCTTTAGATAATGCTCCCTCTTTAAAAGATGAGTCTTCGCTAAAAACAATCATTGAAAAAGGCGTAAAAGCTGCGGGAAGTGCAGGTACAACCCAAGAAAAAGTAGAATTAGATGGCGTTTTACCTTCACCTTATGTAGTAAAAGTAGTAGATGTAGAAACTGGTTTTGAGAAAAATCAAGGTTTTGTGAAAGTAATTACTACACAACAAATTGCAGCGGATAATTTAAAAGATGCTTTTAGTATTGAGCCAGCCGTAGAAACGCAAACCGAAGTGATAGAAAATGGCTTTATCATTAAAGGTTACTTTAGTGCATCAGAGGCGTATGTTCTAACAATTAAAGATAACCTTCGTGGTACATTGGGTGCAAAATTAGATGCGGAGTTTTCTAAAGATTTATTTTTTGGTGAAATGCCCGCAAATGTAGAATTCACCAGTAAGAAAAGCTTATATCTTTCATCAAAAGGGAGTAGAAATGTGGGTATTCGTATCACGAATATTCCGAAAGTTAAGCTTAAAATTTCAAAAATTTACGAAAATAACCTACTGTCATTTGTAAGAAATAATCGTTACGAAAATTATGATTATGATGGGGAAGAAAGTACGGTGAATGGCTTCAATTACGGTACTGATGACCAAGGAATTTATAGCGATGTCATTGTTGAGCGTACTATTGAAACGGGGAATTTATCAAAAGTTCATGGGGTTTCGGTACTCAATATGCCAATGCCCGACCAAACCAAACTTCGAGGAGTTTATTTGGTCAATGTGAACTCAAATGATGAATACTATCAAAATGCCACGAAACTTGTTTCGGTTTCTGATATTGGAATTATAGCCAAAAAATCAGCCGATGGTAATGATTTAATGGTTTTTGTGAATTCAATTGTTGATGCTGAACCCATGAATGAGGTAGAAATAAAGCTGATTTCAAGCAATAATCAGGTAATGGATACCCAGCGTACGAACGGTAAAGGCATAGTGATTTTTGATAAACTTCTCGAAAAAGCACCGAATTTTAAATTAGCAATGGTTACTGCTCGTACAGAAGATGATTTTAACTATATGCTACTCGAAGATACACAAGTAGAAACTTCACGTTTTGAAGTAGAAGGTAAGCGTGCAAATTCAACCGGTTTGGACGCCTTTGTGTATGGAGACCGTGATATTTATCGCCCAGGTGAAGAAATTCATTTCAATACGGTGGTTCGTGATGCCAAATGGGCTTCCGCCGAAGAAATTCCACTAAAAATTCGTTTGGTTTTGCCTAATGGACGAGAGTTTAAATCTTTCTTGAAAAATACTAATGGACAAGGAGCAGTAGAAACTTCAATTCCACTAGACCGTGCTGCTGTAACTGGTACTTATACCATCGAGATTTTGAATGGAAATAATGTTTTACTTACTTCAAAAGCTATTAGTGTAGAAGAATTTATGCCAGATAGAATCAAAGTTGATTTATCGGCTAAAGATAAATTCAAAACTGGCGAAACTGTTCAGATGCTTGCTACTGCCACTAATTTGTTTGGGCCGCCGGCATCGAATCGTAATTATGAAATGGATTTTAGCCTTAAACGTAAGGCATTCAATGCAAAGGGTTTTGAAGATTACTCTTTTGAAATTGAGAATGATACCAAATTTGAGCACGATGTGCGTCAGGGGGTAACAGATGATGATGGTCAAGCGAAACAAGCATTTCAGTTGCCATCAACCTACCAAGATATGGGCGTGCTCGAAGGTAAAGTATATGTAACTGTTTTTGATGAAACTGGCCGGCCATTAAATCGGGTTAAAAGCTTTGATGTCTTTACCCAAGAAACTTTCTATGGTATTGCATTGCCCGACTACTATGTGGGAACACACGTACCGATGACAATTCCATTGGCAGCTTTATCGACTGATGGTAAGCCTAAAGCTGCTAACGCCGCAGTAAATATCTATCGAATAGAGTATCAAACACTTGTTGAGAAAAAAGATGGAGTAATTCGATATAATTCCAAGCGTCAAGAGAAATTAGTTCAGACTAAAGAGGTAAACTTTGCTGCTGGGAAATCGGCTATTAAATTTATTCCACAAGTTTCAGGAGAATATGAAATTCGAATTGCTCAAGCTGGAGCGAAAAGCTATGCCGCTCGACAGTTTTATGCTTATGGCTATGGAAGTACCTCTAGCAGTGCTTTTGAAGTGAGTAATGAAGGGCAGGTTCTAATGGAATTTGACAAAGAAAAATATGAAGTAGGGGATAAAGCAAAGGTATTATTGAAAACACCTTTTGCTGGGAAAATGCTCGTAACTCTCGAAAGAGGAAAAGTTTTGGAGCATTTTTATGTTGAAACTGATAAAAAATCCGCCGAAATAGACCTCAAGGTTACGGAAGATATGCTTCCAAATGTTTATGTAACAGCTACACTCATTCGCCCGATGAAGAGTGGAGATATGCCACTCACGGTTGCACATGGTTTTGCACCAATGAAGGTTGAAAAAGCCGATAATCAATTACCAATTGAAATAGTGGCAGCGAAGGAATCTCGTTCAAAACGTAAACAGAAAGTACGAATAAAAACTAAAGCTAATACCGAACTAACAATAGCCGTAGTAGATGAAGGTATATTGCAGATTAAGAATTTCCGGACACCAGATATTCATGGTTATTTCTACCAAAAACAAGCTTTAGAAGTAACTAGCCATGACTTGTATCAATTCTTATTCCCCGAATTATCATTAGCGAGTAGTAGTATTGGTGGTGATGGTTATAATTTAGAAAAACGTGTAAATCCACTCAGTAATGGACGCACGAAATTAGTAGCAGTTTGGTCTGGAATCATAAAAACAGGCATGGGAGGGGAAGCCGAATTTGAATTTGAGATTCCACAGTTTTCTGGAGATTTACGCATCATGGCCGTAGCTTACAAAGATGATGCTTTTGGTTCGGCTAATACTAATATGAAAGTAAAAGACCCGATTGTCATTAGCACGGGTGCTCCAAGATTCTTAAGTCCGAATGATGAAGTAGTTGTTCCAGTAACTGTAAGGAATACCACGAAAACTGCCACAACTGCTAGTGTTTCTATAAATCTGACTGGTGGGTTAGCTTTACAAACGGCTAATAGTCAATCAATTAGTATTCCTGCGGGTAAAGAAGTACGTACAATGTTTACAGTTAAAGCACCTACCACAATCGGTACTGGAAGTATTGCGGTGGTTGTGAATGGCTTTAAAGAGAAATTTTCAGAAAAAATAGACCTAACCATTCGTCCTTCAACTTCATTGTTGAAAAGTTCAATGTCAGGAATTGTTTTGGCTGGAAAAACAGAATCTGTCAATCTAAACAATGATTATATGGCAGGTACTGCTCAAGCAAGTTTGTTGGTTAGTCGCTCTCCGATGGTTCAGTTTGCTAAGCAACTGGATTATCTATTGGGTTACCCACATGGTTGTGTCGAACAAACTGTATCGAAGGCCTTTCCACAACTATATTTTGCCGATTTTACAAAAATTATTGCTAAAAATTCTCGTTCGATTAAGGTTACTGGTGAAAATGATTGGAATCCACAGTTTAATGTACAGGCGGCTATTCGTAAAGTTGAAGGCATGCAATTGGCCAATGGTGCCGTAAGTTATTGGCAAGGAGGTGATTTTGAAAGTTGGTGGGGTACTGCTTTTGCAGCTCATTTCTTGCTAGAAGCTAAGAAGGCAGATTATGAAGTGAATGAAGGAGTCTTGAATAAAATGCTCGATTACCTTACGATGAAAACTTCCATGCAAGACCTAACCGAAATAGATTATTTGTATAATGAAACAGGTACTTGGACAAGCAGAACCATTGCTCGACACGAGATGATTTATTCGCTTTATACATTGGCAATGGCGGGTAAAGCCAATCAACCAGTGATGAATTACTATAAATCAAATAGTAATTTACTTACCACTGATGAGCGTTATATGTTGGCTGCAACTTTTGCCCAAATTTCTGATGAAGGAGGCTTTAAACAGCTTTTACCAAAAGATTATGCCATTGAGAATACCCAAAAACAGACAGGTGGTAGTTTTGCTTCACCGATTAGAAATTTGGCCATTTCGTTGAATAGTTTAGTAGAATCTGACCCCGATAACTTAGAGATTCCGAAATTAGCTCGTATACTTTCACAGGCTATTAAAACAAGTCCTTATCTATCAACACAGGAATCAGTATTCAGTTTCTTGGCTTTAGGTAAAATTGCTCGTAAAAATGGAGAATCGAACGTAACAGCTTCGTTGATTGCTGATAATAAATCATTAGCAAGTTTTACAGGTAATGATTTGAATCTGCAGAAAGGAATTGCTGGAAAGGTGATTAATATTTCAGCTAAAGGTAAAGGTGGTCTCTACTATTTTGCCCAACAAGAAGGCCTCAGTGCAACGGGTAGCTATGTAGAAGAAGACAATTTCTTGAAGGTACGTCGCCAGTTCTTAAATCGAAATGGAGAGCCTATTAATGGAGCTTTGAAGCAAAATCAATTGGTGGTAGTTAAAGTAAGCGTAAGTAGTACTGTAGGAACGCCAGTTGAAAATGTGGTCGTAACGGATATGTTACCAGCAGCCTTTGAAATTGAAAACCCACGTTTGAATGAAGACCGAAATATGACTTGGATAAAAAATGCTTCCACTCCGCAGCATTTTGATATCCGTGATGATAGGATTAATTTCTATACCACTGCCGATGCCACCGAAAAAACCTTCTATTACTTAGTTAGAGTCGTATCTCGTGGTAAGTTTGTTCTTGGCCCAGTTTCAGCCGATGCCATGTATAATGGCGATTATCGTAGTTACAGTGGTGGTGGGAATGTAGTGGTAGATTAATCTCATAAAAAAAATCCCCTAATAAATAGGGGATTTTTTTATATAATTTTTATCGTTTAGCTCTAAACTCAACTCTCGTCGAACCATGGCATGGTCTTTCTCCATTAGGTAATGGGGCAGGTTGTGCTTGAATATGAGCAGGAAAATCAAGAATTTTACCAATTAATGTATTCCCAGACTTTGAGACCACTTCAATATTTTCATTGAACCAAGATAAATCTTGCGTTGGGAGTAAGGTTCCAGTCCAAGTAGCAGTAAAAACATCGCCTTTGTTGTAATATTCTTTATCGAGAATCACATCACGCTCATTTTCAGGGCAGTCGATTGGAGCGTTATCGTGCTCACATGTACTTGTATAGCTTTGGTATTCAAAATCGCCATAACCGGGTTTAGAGACTTTAACTAAAAAATAAGCATTTCCATTATTAGGCAGATTATTTTTTGTGATGAGTGTATTTCCGCTAAAACTAAACTCAATTTTGGGGTCGAGATTTTCAACCGAAATCGAATATTCCTGTAAGTTTGTATTAGGCGTAAATGGCATGAATTTAAACTTCATTCCTCCTTCACGACACTCATTGTTTACCTTTATTTGAATCGGATTAATATTGAGAGAATTAGCTTGTTTACAACCATCAAGATTAAATTCTACCACATCTCCGTATTCAGAATTAAAATCTGGTAAAATATCAATGCTCTTGCTTGCACCATAACGAATATTAGATTTATTTGAAATCCTATCAGAAGTCGTAATCGTTTCTGACGCAATTATATCAGTATTTACCGCTATTAAGTCTCTATTCGTAGTAATATTATTTTCGCAACTATAGTTAATTTTGAGTAACCAAATATCTCTATTGTTTTGTGAACTAAAATGATTACCTGATACATCACCATCATTTGATTGAGTTGTGCCAATACAGACATAGGCCCCATCATTAGTTTCTAAAAGACCGTTTCCTTCATCATCGGCTGAGCCTCCTAAGGTTTTTGACCAAAGGAAATCAAAATTGCTAGTAACTTTCATAATGAATACATCATAAGCACCATTGTTATTGCTTGCAATTCTATTTCGGTCTTTAATATCGCCATTATTAGATTTAGTTGAACCTCCAATTGCGAAATTTCCATCACGAGTAGCCAGTAGTTCGTTTAAAATATCACGTCCTGAACCTCCAAATACTTTCTTATTTTGTATATCACCGTTTGTATTTAGTTTCATCAACCAAATATTTTCTTCGTAGTTATACGGGAAAATATCACTTTTATCGAATTGGAAATCATTATCGAAGGAATTTGAGATTAATCCAACTATGATATCTCCATTGGGTTGGGCTAAAACCCTATGAGGTTCATCTTTTTGAGAACCACCGAAGGTTTTCTTCCAAATTACGTCCAAAGATTCATTAATTTTGACCACTAAAACATCTTTTCCTCCTTTATTAGGGCCTAAATCAGCATCATTTGACGTACTTGTACCAACAATTATATAATGACCATCATTACTTTTTTTCATATCAAAAGCAACTTCGTCTCCACTACCTCCGATACACTTCTTTGAAACTAATCCACCGTTTGAATCAAGTTTAAGCAACCATAAATCTTGATTAAAACCATTGGTGTTTTTCCCAGAACCACTTATATCACCATTACCTGAACCTGTGTAAGATAATATTATACAACCCCCATCATTACTTGGAAGAACTTTTAATGGTACATCTTCTCCATCTCCACCAAAAGTTTTGAACCAAACCATCTTACCATCAGCATCAAGCTTTGTTACTAATACATCAACATTACCTTTATTTGGTGCTGAGACAACATTTAGTGCATTGGTATTATTGAATCTTAGACTTGAATAGTTATTTATCTTTGCTACTAATATAAAACTTCCATCTTGATTAGGTAGAATATCCTGAGCTCTGAAACCAGTATAGGCGGAATTGTCAGAAATAGTTGTTTCCCAAATTAAACTTCCTGTTGGATTCATTTTAGATGCCCATACCATTTCTAGCCCATTTAGGCTTCGCTTACCAATAGAAGTGAAGTTTCCATCAGGCGTTGGAATAACTTTTAACCCTTCATCTCCGTTATAATCATTCCATCCATAACATTTCTGCCATTCAAGGTTAGTTGGGAAGCCTTGACTGTACACGTGCATACTACTACCTATAAGCAATAAGATAGGTATGAAAAAACTAAAATTTCTTTTTTTCCTAAACATATGATTTAAATAAGGGTATGACTGTAGAGAACAATCATTTATAAATAGCGAACAGTAGGCAACTAATGACCTAACAAATTCAGTGCCAAAACTATTTACAAGGATAAAGTACTCAGAGGGAAATAGGTATAAAGAGAGGAAAACATTAGAATAATTCAGGGAAAACAGGAAAATATATAAGTAAATTTACTCAAAATGAGTATTTTATTAGTAAGGAGTTTAAAGCCGAACTTTCATTCGCCTTTAAACTCTTTTATAGTGTAGCAGTCTAAAATAAAAACAATTAATGTAAACAAAATTGAGAATTAAAGCGAGATTAATTCTTTAATATCTTGAATAATTTTATCAGCAAGATTGGATGCTGTGGTTTCAAACTCTGACTCCGCGTAAATTCTGATAATAGGCTCTGTATTTGATTTACGTAAATGCACCCATTCTTTCTCAAAATTAATTTTTATACCATCTTCTACATTTATAGGATAACGCTCATATTTGCTCTTTATTTCATCTAAAATGCCATCAACGTTTAAATCAGGGGTAAGTTCGACTTTCTTTTTGGCAATATGGTAATTCGGATAAGTGTTACGTAAGAAACCAATAGGCTTGTTAAACTTCGCTAAATGGCTTAAAAATAAGGCAATACCTACCAAAGCATCTCGACCATAATGGAACTCAGGGTAAATGATGCCCCCATTTCCTTCTCCTCCAATTATCGCACCTACTTCTTTCATTTTGGTTACCACATTTACTTCTCCTACTGCGGCAGAATGATAGGTGCCACCCGCTTTTTGGGTTACATCTTTCAGTGCAAGGGTTGAAGATAAGTTTGAAACTGTGGTTAAGCCTTCTTTAATGTTTGCATTTTGTAGAATATAATCGGCTACGGCCACTAAAGTATATTCTTCACCAAATGGTTCTCCATCTTCATTGATAAACGCAAGGCGGTCAACATCTGGGTCTACAACTATTCCTAAATCATAATTTCCTTTATGTAATTCACTTGAAATCTCTCTTAGATTTTCGGGTAGAGGTTCAGGATTATGAGCAAATACGCCCGTTGGTTCGCAATTAATTTTCTTAATTTCTTTTACACCTAAAGCTTCTAGCAACATCGGAACCGCTATCCCACCAGAAGAGTTGACTGCATCAACACAAATCTTGAAATTGGCCTTGGCAATCGCGTCTTTATTGACCATTGGTAAAGCCAAAATCAACTCGATATGTTTTTTTAGATAGGTATCGTTTGTTTCAACTTTTCCCAAACTTTTCACATCGGCATATTCTGCACTATCATTTTCTGCAATGGCTAGGAGTTCTTCGCCGTCAGAGCCTGAAATAAATTCTCCTTTATCATTGAGTAATTTGAGAGCATTCCACTGAATAGGGTTATGACTTGCCGTAAGAATAATTCCACCTAAGGCATTTTCAAGAGGAACAGCAATTTCAACGGTTGGTGTTGTAGATAGGCCAAGGTCAATAACATGAAATCCCATGCCGACAAGGGTTGCTGAAACCAAATCAGACACCATTTTTCCTGATAAACGGGCGTCTCGTCCAATTACAACGCGTAGTGGTTTTTCGGCATTTTTATTTTTTAGCCAAGAACCATAAGCAGCGGTAAATTTCACGACATCTAAGGGGGTCAACGAATCACCACTTTTTCCACCAATAGTCCCTCGAATACCTGAGATTGATTTAATAAGCGTCACTGTAAATAGAGTTTTTGGTTATGTATTTTAGAGCAACAAAGATATGAAAAACATCGGAACTTTGTGGTTATAAAACGTATGTCTCTCGAAAAAACTATTAATTTATAATCATTTTTATTGAAGTTTAATTACTACACATTACTAATTTGTATTTTTACAAACATTTTAATAAATATTAGAATAAAAGAAATGCAGATATTGATGAGATATATACGTGTTTTATTAATCATTGGAATTATTGTCTTTTCAATTTTTTTATGGGAGAAATTTAAAAACATAAATCCTTTTGCGGTAAAAGATATACAAACAACCAATAATATGGTGTTGAAGGAAATGTCTGTGCTAGGCAAGCTAGAATTAGCTAATTTTGCCTTTAGAGATATTGTAGAACAAGAATTAGTTAGAGAATACCTTCCTAATCCTAAAGCCATTTTGATTGTACAGGGTGAAGCGATTGGGTGTATTGATTTGACCAAAATTAAGCCTGATGATATCGCAACTAATGGCGATACGCTTATCGTTCATTTGCCAGACCCAGAGCTTTGTAGCTATAAAATTGACCATAATAAATCAAAAATTTACGATACTGAGTATGCTTTTATGAATGAGCAGTCATTAATGAATGAAGCTTACTCAAGAGCCGAAAGTAAGATTAAAGAATCGGCTCTTGAGATGGGAATATTAGACCAAACTAAGAAAAATGCAGAGTTGGTTTTGAAGCCATTACTCGAAAATATTTCAGGTAAAAAAGTAGTACTACAATATCGCATGAAAGCCACATTAAGCAGACCGAAATAACGTTTATACTTTTCCCCCAAACGCTAAATCACCAGCATCTCCTAGACCCGGAACAATATAAGATTTTGAGTTCATTTCGTCGTCAACATCACCTACCCATAAACGACACTGTGGTAATCGGGCTTGAATAAAACGCACACCACGTTGGCTAGCTATTGCCGAAACAATATGAGTTTTAGCCGGAATCCCATAACGAAGCATTGCATGATATGCTTTTTCGATTGATTTTCCAGTTGCTAGCATGGGGTCACTGATAATCAATACTTTATCATGAATGTCAGGACTCGTAATGTAATCCATTTCAATTTCAAAAGCTTCTTTATCATCATGTTTACCTCGATAAGCCCCGATAAAGGCATTTTCAGCTTTATCGAAATAATTCAATAATCCTTGATGTAAGGGCAAACCCGCACGGAGAATCGTAACCAATACCACTTCCTGTGAAAGTTTATAAGTTTTTTTTACTCCTAATTGCGTTGATACCTCTGTTTTCTGAAAGCTTAATGTTTTAGAGATTTCGTAGGCAAAAATCTCTCCCAAACGTTCTAAATTTCGTCGAAAACGCATCGAATCTAGTTGAATTTGTTGGTCTCTCAATTCTGATAAGAAGTGATTGGCTACGGAGTTGTTTTCGGTTAAAACAAACATGATAATAAGTGGAGAAATATATTTTTGAAAATGGCGATAAAACTCAAAATAATAGTTGTCGCTGGTAGGTGTTCCAACGCAAACCTAGTGAAAAAATCATATTTTTTTTATCATTTATATCTCCTGCTAGATTGATATTTCTATTTTGTACCCTTAAATCTGCAAATAAATTATGTGCAATCATGTAGGAAGTAGAAAATTGAAAAAATCGAGTATTGACAAGGGAGCCCTGTCCAATCGTATTCCCAAAATCATATGGTCGTGCAACCATATAGCTTCGTAAAATATCACCGCCCCAATTAATTATGTTTGAATCTTTGCCTTGTTTACTAAGCATAGATGTAAAATTAAAATTCAACCTTTCAATTGGCTGATAGCGTGCTACTAATAGAAATTCTTTAAAATTAGCACCTAAAGGATGAGCCAATGGCAAATTATAGTTTACATAATTACTGTAAGTCGAATAATGACTATACATATATGGGCGAGCTAAGTTATATTCTGCTTGTAGGTCTAGGTTCTTTACTCCTAAAACATCAATGTATTTGGCTCCAATTTGAGTAGCGTATTTTTTAGCCCACCAACCATTTTTTTCGAAATATTTTATATTAAACTCGTCTAAGACAAATTGCCCATAAATCGAAAATTGGCGTTTGAAGTTATATTTAAAATTTGCCCCCGCAATAGAGTTATCCGTACTTCCTAGATGCCCTTCAACGAATCGCAGAAAAATAATTGGATTAAGATAATTAATATCAAAACCAACTTGTCGTTTCCCGAAAACAATGCTTTCAAAAAAACCTAGATTGAGGTTTTTTGTGATATTAATACTTAGATGATGAAGCGAAAAATATTTAGGCGGTAGTATATCGGTATTATCGACTGCTACAGGAATCTGTTTATTAATCATTTGTGCAAACAAATTCATGTACTGAAAGCGTCCGACATTCGTGAGAATCTTTAGATGCAGGTAAGGAGCTGAAAAATCTGAAAGAATCATCGAACGAATACCAGAGCCGATAAAGTTTTTATCATGCCCGAATTGAAGTTGCACACTTTTTAGGGCTTGGAAAGTAATATAACCTCTTGCTGAAAAGAAATCTGCCAAATATCTACTTGAATCTGCATTGGGAACTTTGGTAAAGCCCTCATAAGGATTTGCTTTAAATGAACGGTTATATTCCCTTACATATTCAGGGTATAATATTTGATTTTCAGTAAACATCGAATAAAATCCCAGTTTTTTATTCAATGTACCACGGATTTCAATGCCACGTGTATTAGTGTAGGGCGTATCTTTAGTTTGATTATCTTTGCTGGCTCCAAATTGAAAAATTGGACTAATATGAAAATCGGTTTCTTTATCATGAAAACTGTAAAAGTCAGATTTTTTATGAAAGAAATGTTTCCAAAGTGTTTTCTTGCTATTGCTTTGAGGTAGCTGTTCTTCATTCAACCATTCCCAGCTATCATTTTGAAGGTATTTTAAATTAAATAAGTCTATTTTTGAAAGCTTTACTATTTCATCATTGACTAAATCTGAACTTAGTTTAACTAAATCTTTTCTCCTCACAGGTTTGATATTTGAGTGGAGATTTAGCAAACTCCCACTTTTAATTTCATATCGTTCGATGAGATTATTAAAATCTTCGTTAAGTGGAGTGAAGGTACTTTGGGCAAAATTTGCTGTGAAGTCAAAGAAAATTAAGATTAGGGTAATGTATATAGCATTTGGCAGGTGGTTAGTAGTGAGCTTATCCGCTTGAAGTTTTAGGTATTTTATAAAACACAATCCCATTAAAATATGTTATTTTAGATAAATAGCGTATTTAAGAAAGCCGCCAATTGGCGTTTATTTGTGCGAAAATACAGATAATTCCTCATTATATATAAATCATCTGTTAGTTTTGTAAATAATTAGCTGATAGTTTTCGCTGTATGGTCATTTATCATCGATTAATATGAAATCATTCGTTATTCCAGAAATTTATAAAAGTAATATCATCGGCAAAATCAAAGAAGCTCGTCGGAGTAAAGATAAGTTAAAAAAAGATTTTACGCCTACGGTGCTAGATTTTGGCACTATTAAGTTTTTAATAGCCCGCCATTTTGGTTTTTGTTATGGTGTAGAGAATGCCGTTGAGATTGCTTACAAAACTATCAGAGAAAATCCTGATAAAAGAATTTTCTTTCTGAGTGAAATGATTCATAATCCTGATGTTAATGCAGATTTACTTTCTCAAGGCGTTAAGTTTTTGATGGATACCAAGGGAAATCAACTGATTGATTGGAGTGAGCTTAAACCCGAAGATGCGGTAGTAGTGCCAGCTTTTGGAACAACCATTGAAATTCAGCAGCAACTGACTTCTTTAGGAATTGACCCTTACAAATATGATACAACATGCCCTTTTGTAGAGAAAGTTTGGAATAGAGCTGGGCAAATTGGCGAACGTGGCTACAGCATTGTAGTTCATGGAAAACCTAAGCACGAAGAAACTCGTGCGACGTTTTCGCATAGTAAGCAAAATGCCCCGACTGTGGTGGTTAATGATATGAAAGAAGCCGAGAAATTGGCTAAATATATTACACGAGAGTTGCCCAAAGAACAATTTTATGAAGATTTTGCTGGACAATACTCTGAAGGCTTTGACCCCGAAAAGGACTTAGACCGCATTGGTGTTGTGAATCAAACTACCATGTTGGCTTCGGATACACAGAGTATTGCCGATTTCTTGAAACAAGTAATTACAAAGTATCACAACGCCCAGCCAAATGAAGTAGAAAGATATTTTGCCAATACTCGTGATACACTTTGTTATGCTACCAATGATAACCAAGAAGCTACTTATGCTTTGCTTGAAAATCAGGCTGATTTAGCTGTTGTTGTAGGCGGATATAATAGTTCAAACACTTCTCACTTAGTTGAGCTTTGCGAAGAAAAATTACCCACCTATTTTATTCAATCCCATGAGAGTATTTTAGATAAAAACCTAGTAAAACGCTATAATTTACATAAAAAACAAGAAATAACGGATGATTTCCTTCCTGAAAAACCACAGCTTACAGTTATGCTTACCTGCGGAGCCTCTTGCCCAGACGCAGTTATGGAAGCAGTTTTATTGAAGATTTTATCTTTTTTTAACACAGAAAAAGAAATAGACGAACTCCTATTAACGTTATAAGGAATATAGTAGGGGAGAAAGATTTAATGATAAATACTTAAAAAATACTTTGTTAAGTACAAAAAAATATTGTTAAATTTACATACTTTTCCTCTATTACCATCTGTTCATTAAAAAAATAGGAGTTCTATGAAGATGATTGAGTATGTTAAACTGATTTTAGAAAAAGTCAGTTTTGAGAAGGAACTGTTTGAAAAAGAATTAAAAAAAGGTTTAAAACAATTATCCCTAAAAGAAATCAAAGAATTGCGAAAGTGGTGTTATGAGCGTTTTGGGAGTGTTTATCGAGGAATTCTGAATCGGACGTTCCGTAAAGTACAAATAAGTATAAGTGTTTAAATAAAAAAGCCCTTAGATTGAAAAATCTAAGGGCTTTTTGTTTGGGAGGCCTAGTTTTGAAGCAAAATAAAGCAGAGTGAAATTCTCTCTGCTGATTCTTTGATTACTAACCTAAACAAAACTATATGATAAATTTTTAATTCTTAAATAATTAAGCGGCGATTGATAAATTTTCGCCGATAGCATCGTCGAAAACTTCATCGAAATCATCGCTTTCAAAGGCATCACCGTAGAAATCCTCATCGGTATCCTCATACAAACGTTCTTCACTGAGGCCGTTTGTGATCCTCACTGTATATCTCCAGTGAGCTTGGCTTAGTCTGAAACTTCCTTTTTTCATTCTTCATTTATTTTACGCCACAAAGGTCGTTTGAATATTTAAACTAAATATTGTGCCAATGTTAAGAAATTGAGAAGAAATCTGATACAAGAAATAGAAGAACTTTCAAAATTTATGGTTTCTTAATATTCAGATAAATTCTATCTAACATTAGTCAACTTATTTTGTATAAAAAACAAAGTCAATGCACTTTTCGGTTCCATCTCGCCAAAATCATTTACAAAATACTGTTTCATTAGCGGTTTTTATGCTTATCATCTGTTACTATGCTTTCAATGGTACTCCGAGCGATACCTTTGAAGAAAGAGACGTACTTATATCTAGCGAACAAAGTAATCAAGTTTATTTCGAGCAAAGCATAAGTAGATTGCGGGCTGCCATTCTGATGGATGCCGATGAGGTAGAAATTAAAGGCTTGATGTATGCAGTAGAAAATTCACTTGGAAAAATAGTAGGAGCGAAGAAAGCAAAAAAAGCAGTAGAACAAATACAAGCCCAATGGCAAGTAGCTGATAGAAAGACCACTATATCTTTGATAAATGCTTTACCTACTTTACTAACTTCGCAGTAACTAGCAACTGGCCTAAGTGGCGGGTTGTGTGTTCGGCTGCATGAAAGAGTAAGCCAATTTGTGTGGAAGGTATTCTTGCACGCCCAACATAACGAATTTCTGTGAGTGATTCTTGGTTGGTCTTTTTAATTTGATTAATTGCTTTTTCTACTTGTATATCAAGTGCATCTAAAAGTCCTTGTACTGTAATAGATTGATTTTCAACACCTTCGGCTTTTAACTGGTCTAACTGTTGTTCATTTAACATTTCTCCACGGGCATACGTAAGCAGCCGGTCTAATACGCCAGTAATATGCTGTAAATGAAATGCCACCGAGGCTACTCCTTCGGGTCTTTGCCAAAGTAAATGATTGGCAAAGTGAGCAAGTGACTCATGCAACTCTTCTTGTGCTTGTAATAATGTATGTACGATAGGCTGTAATAAAGGTGGCACATCGGGAAGAGGGCCTCTAAGCCAAACTTCTAGCTTCGACATTTGCTTCGATTACAGTTTAACGCTAAGATTTAAAATAATTTTATTTTATGTAGGCTTGCATGCTATTAAGCGTACGCTGTACACTGGCTTTGAAAATTGGAAATTCAGCGTTAATATCTGCACTGATTATTCCATTTTTTGCGTTTTGCTCAGTCTTTTCTAGAAACTTAACCTCTTTGGACATTCCAAACATACCTAATGATGATTTCATGTGGTGAGCGACTGCTTTAACACCATCGACCTCTTTTTCAAGTATTTTTTGTTCAAGCTGCTCTACGTCTGTAGGTACACCTTGCATAAATAATGAAATCATTTCTTTAATAAACTCAGTATTTCCCCCACCGATTGACTCAAGATATGATAAATCGAGTACATGATCTTCAGGTGTATTATTGATTGATTCCTCAGGGGTGTTATTGGTTGATTCTTCTGGTGTTTGGGTTGCCATTTTTTCTTTAAATTCGGAGTTTTCTACTACTGACTGAATTTTCTCTAATAATTCATGCTGTTTGAAAGGTTTTGCTAAATAACCGTTCATACCAATATCAAAGCATTTTTGTTGTTCTCCGACCAAAGAATGGGCGGTCATTGCAATGATTGGGATATTAGAATTTAAAACATTACGAATGTAAATAGTTGCTTGATAACCATCCATTATTGGCATCTGCAAATCCATCAAAATCAGCTGATATTTATTTTGGGCTAATGCCTCAATGGCTTCTTGCCCATTATTGGCAATATCTACACTGAAACCAAAATTATGTAATACATTTTTAGCTAGAATCTGATTCAGCTGGTTATCCTCGCATAGTAAAATTGAAAGCGAACTAATAGATTGTGCTTTTAAGGTAGTGTCTTTAATATTATCGACAGTGCTCGAGTCTACCTTTTGGAATGTAACTATAAAGTAAAACTCAGAGCCTTCCCCTAATTTACTTTCAACAAACAGTTTCCCTTTTTGTAAAGAAACTAATTGTTTAACAATATTTAAACCTAAACCAGAGCCGCCAAATCGACGTGTTGTACTGGCTTCTGCTTGAGTAAATCTATCAAAAATGCTATTTAACTTTTCTTGAGGAATACCAATACCCGTATCTTTAACAGAGAACTGTAAAGTAATGCTATCGTTATTTTCATTAACTTTTTTGACAGAAATGGTTACTTTTCCATCTTTGGTAAACTTGATGGCATTACCCGCTAAATTTACTAAAATTTGATTGATTCTACCTTTATCACCAAGTATATATTCTGGAAGGTCATCGGCCAGAGATAAAGAAAAATCAATATTATTTTGTGCGGCTTTGATTTTAAGTAAACTATAAACGTGATTTAAGGTATCAGTAATATTAAACGGATAAGTCTCAATTACTAATTGACCTGATTCTATTTTAGATAAATCAAGAATATCATTAATGATTAGTAGTAAATTATCGCCTGCAACTTGTATGTGATTGATGTACTCGTGTTGAGAGGCATCAAGTTTACTCTGCGACAATAATTCAGTAAAACCAATAATTGCATTGAGGGGAGTCCTGATTTCATGACTCATATTAGCTAAGAAGCTATCTTTAGCATGAACAGCCATTTCGGCATCGTTTTTGGCTTTAATTAGTTCTTCTTTTGCTTGTTTCTTTTCGGTATAATCTTCAGCAACTCCAAGATAACCAATAATTTCTCCTTCGTTATTCTTAATACATGTAACGCTTAGATTAATAGGAATACGCTTACCCTCTTTGGTGATATATGTCCATTCATTAACATCAACCTTATTTTCTAGTCGTGCTTTCATGACAAAGGTATCAAATCCAGGAGAAACCATTTTGCCGAACTCTAATGATAAGGCTAATGAACGCTCTCTTACTTCTTCTGGATCATGGAAAAACTCTGGTGTTTTTCCAACAGTTTCGTCATTTGTATATCCAATGAGGTCTAATCCTGCTTTATTAATTCTGCGGATAATACCATTTGTATCAGTAAAGATAACAGCAAATGAAACCCCATTAAAAATTGCATTTTGTGTAGAAATTAGGGTTAATATTTCAGCGTCTTTCCTTTTCTTTTCTGTTACATCTATGAAGTCGGTATTAATTTTGATATTTTCAATTCTAGAATCATCTAAACTAGAACTTGCACTTACCTCAACCCAATATGATTTTTTTATGGTTTCATTATTGGCTTGAAGGCTTTGGTAGTCGTTAGAAATAGTATTAGATAAATTATCAATTACTGAATTTAGTTGTTGTTTAATGGAGTAATCAATAGTTCTACTACTAATAGGAGGCTTCGAGTTTTGATTATTTAAGGCTAATATTGCGTAGATGTTCGAAGCAAATGTGATTAATGACTTTTTTTCTTGGTCATTTAACGACTTTGGCATGAAATCAGCAATGAACAAAGTACCAATCAATCCATGAATTGATTTTAGCTGAATACCAGCATAAAATTTAAAATCAGGATTGGCCAGTGCTGCCGCTGTATCTTTGAAATCTTGATTATTGGATATATCAGATATTTCGAATACACCATCATGAGTAATGGTGTATTGACAAAATGAATTGCTAATAGGATATGAGTTTTCAGTCAAGCCAATTTTTGACTTGAGCCACTGAATGTTATTGTCAATAAAAGAAACCCCAGCAATGGGTGTCTGAAAATATTGTGCAACTAACTCAACAGCGTTATCTAAAGCAAAATTATCCACCCAATCAAATGTACTTAAATTGTTCGTAATAGGCATAAGTTTTTCTCTCTTAATCCTAGGAGTCTCAAGTATAGGTCTATTCATCTATCAGGAAAAGTGGAAGTTAATACATACCCTGATAGAATAAATCGTACCATTAACATTCACACGTTTAGTTGTTTTGACTATTAAAGAAGCAAAAATCACACCAATAAAGGCGTATCAAATTCAATAATCAATTGCCACTTCAAACGTACCGTTCGATAAGTAGCTTTATGGGACTTTTATAGCGTGAAATGCCTTTTTTTTAATTAAAATTTTTTATTAATTGTATTAAAAAAAAGTAAACTTAATATGCAAGATTTTTTTCTTTTAATATTTTAACACTTTGGCACAGTAAATAATTCTATATTAATGACAAATAATAGCTCGTATTGGTTCGATTAGAGTGCCTTTAATTTGGTAGAAATATTGCAATGAAGGGTAGTTCAATTGACTCAAAATTTTAAAATAATGTTTCTCATTAGAATAATATTATATAGATTATCCGTAGGGGGGGGACGAAGTACATATCAAGGCTTAATTTCAAACTCTAAACTTAAACCAAGAATTTGGTTGGTATCGGGATATTTTTTATTTACTTCGGGTTGCCAAATGTAATAGATTGTAGCATACTTATTTTTGTTGTATTCATAAGTGAGGCCGACGGAGTTTTGCCAAAAAGAAGTAGAAAGGGGCTTTCCAGATTTGATTTTAAAAAAAGGCTCAGCGTAGGCGTACGTTTCCCAATGTTTATTGATTTTATATCTAAGGCCAGAGCGAAGGCGTAGAAAACTTTCACTATCATTATTAGAGCTTTCGTCGTTGATAAAATATTCTTTCTGATATTGTATCATCGGTCGAGTGAAAAAAGTAAAGCCATTAGTTTTAAATTGAGCATTAGTACCAATCAAAAATCGGTGGTATTGATTGCCTTCTACCCAAGCCAAACGGTAATTAGCTAAAACTCTTATATATTTATTAACTCTTTTTTCTCCTTCTAAAAATAAGTAAGAACCACGATAATTGCTTGAATTTTCATTGAGTCGAACTCGAAAGCGGCTCGAAAGTTTCCAACCCTTTTTTAAATTTAATTTAACAGCAGCATCATACCAAGTCTGGAAATCAGTGACAGATTTTTGAGCAAAAACCGTTAAAGATAACCCCAACAAAAGAGTAGTAAGTATTACTTTTCGAGTAAACATTTTGGTAATAGGGATTAGGTTGAATTTGGCCACTTTACTTGGCTTTGATGCCAAAAATGAAATTGATTCCTACGATATTTTTAGTGTCGGGATATTTTTTATTTACATCAGGCTGCCAAATATAATAGAGATTTACGCTTTTATTCTTCAGGTATTCGTAAGTTATTCCTGCACGATTTCTCCAAAAATCAGTTTCAAAAACTCCTTCATTATCATGCATGAATGTTTCGGTAGAAATACTAAAATCTAACTTTTTGCTTACTGCATATTTTAGACCTAATCTTGTACGCCAATATTTTTCGGCCGTACCTTCATCATCGCCAATGAAAGTTTGTTTTTGTGTTTGATAGGTTTCACGTAGTGAGAAAGTAATTCTTTTTACTTTATATTTTCCTTCGATATTACCCGCAAAACGGTGAAAATTTTCACCATTTATAATACCAAAACGATAGGCTGCTCCTACCGAAAGGTATTTGTTGATTTTTTTATCGCCTTCAAGGTAAAAGTATGAACCTCGATAATTGCTTGAATTTTCATTAAATTTAGCCCTGTATTCAGTTCCTAAACTCCAACCTTTCTTGAAATCAATGTCGAGTGAAATAGCAGGGCGAGTCTGAAAATCTACTTCCGATTTTTGGGCATAAGTACCAAGCGAAATTAATAATAGAGTAAATATTTTAAGATATTTTGTCATAAAGGAAATGTTTCAGTTTAAATTCACATGCTAATTGATATATAGATTAATCGAAATAGTAAATTGTCATTCTAGTAGCATCTTTCAGGAAGTCAATTTCTTGAATTTCTACACGATGTATATTCAAGCCTGTGCGTTTTTTCAAATCCTCTAATAAATCGGAGCGTCTTTCTGGTGTAATAAGGTTGATATTATCATAAATTAATGATTTAGTAAATTCCTTCTTTATTAACCAATTACTTTCTAAGAGAAAAGTAGCCAATAGAATTATACCATTGAGTAAAGTAAGTTCGTCCCAACCGCCTTTACTGATGGCTGATAGCAGACCTATAGCAATGACTAAGAAAAGGTAGGTCATATCTTTGGGCGAGATACTTTCGGTGCGGTAACGTAGCATTGAAAATACGGCAAATAAACCAAAAGCGGCACCCATTGACATTTCAACTTTATTAAGCAAATAAGTTATTAAGAAAATAACCAAGTTGAAGGCAAAAAACGTTAGATATTGATCGGCTTTTTTGTAGTTACGATAAAAAATAAGTCTAATAAGCACAAATACTGACAAGAGGTCGATGAATAGCCTCACAAAGAACTTATTGGAAAGTTTCTCGAACAATTCAAAAGAAGCTGTTTGAACAGATTGTAAAGTATCAGGCGATAGCGTTTGCTGTAAAAGATTCATATTGGAGTAAGGTTTTTGAAATTCTTCTTAGGTGTTTTTTGAAATTATTTTTCTTGATGTTTTCAAAGAGGCTAATGATACCGAAACAGTATTTACTAATTGAACCTGATTTTAAATGATGTTTTTTCAGAATATCAAGAATTGGTGATGCTCCCATGCGTTCTTGCTTGATTTCAGCGATGGCAATTTGAGCGAATTGTACTTCTTTAGAATTGTTCTTAAATGTTAGTTGTAAATCAATCGTAAGGCGTTCGGTTGTATGTTTGCTCACTAGTGTTAGTCGACTATAATTTACCCACATAATTCCTTGGAGATTTTCGGGGTTAAGTGGACTAATTCTACCAAGAAATGCCGAACTATCATCGGATAAGTAACTTTCGTTAATTCCATTGATTTTAATTCTTTTTTTGATGGTTCGACCGCGATTATTTTTCAGTTTCACCTCAAAAAACTGCAAATTAGAACCCACATAGTTTCTTGAACGAACTTTATAACGATTTTGCTTCCCTACTTGATGTTGATGGTATAGCGTTAAATCTTTTGTATCATAATAGAGCGTTTGATAAGGGCAAATACGTTCTTGATTAATCTCTAAAAGTCGGTAATGTTGTCTGGCATCAGCCAGAATAGTTGGCAATAAATTGAGTGGAATAAGATATTTTACATCAACTCTATCCATTAGCTTGACCTTTTCCATTTCTGTTAAAGCAATGGGGTCAAATAATTGGACTTCCTTTTTTATTTTTTCGAAAAAAACAGTTGTTGTCATTGTTTAGACATTGTTTTTTGAAGTTCAGGTCTAAAATTCATAAATGTATTTTTTGCTCTGGATTAATTTCCCGTTGGCATCATAGGTGCGTTTTTCACTTCTAAGTCCTTTATTATTAATTACATACGATGTTTTGGCAACTATGGTATTTTTTCCATCGTATTGTATTTCTTCAATTTTCTCTCCTTCGCCATTATATTTATACACTTCTTTACTAATTTGTCGGCCTGCGGAATCATAAACAATTTCTTCAGTTTTATTACCATCTTTGTTGAACTTATTGGCAGTTTTTGCCTTCAAAATGCCATTTTTATCATAATTTATTTCAAGAATAGTCTCGCCTTCTTTATCGAATTTTCTTACAACATCATTGTGTACTACTTCTTTACCATTTTCATATTCTAAGACTACTTCTGTAATGCCTTTTACACCATTTTTACGAATGTCTTTTTTCGACTGTGCCCAAAGACTGAATGGCATTAAAAGCAGGATTAGGATTTTCATATTACTTATTTTTATATTCACATGGTTTTTTAAAAGATACCAATCTGTAAAGATAATTGACTTAGATGGTTTTAATAGTTTGTATTTACCAACGGTTATTTTTCTTGATTTGTAGAGACTATTCTTTATTTAAAGCAATTTTGTCAAGAAAATCAGTTCATTAAATTAATGCAAAACGCATTATTTGAAACGTACAAATAAGTTTTGTATATATTTTTTATTTCAAGAAGCTGGCAACGGCCTGATTTCTACCAACTACGTGTTGTTTTAAAACTGGTAAAGCCGCTGTGAAACTGGCAGTATTGGTAAGATTTGAATAGGGCTTTTCTTCTTTTTCTGTGCCATTTACATAAGGCGTAATCAAATTAGTGGCTTTATCGAAAAGTTCGTTCATTTTATTTGTAGTGAAAACGTTATCGTTAAAATCTTTTACATAGGCCTTGTATTTGACATAATAGATAGGGTCGTTGGCTACATAATTAATCAGTGGCCAACTATTGGCAACTCCTGCCAGCGATAACTGCACACGAGTTTGCGAAGTAAGAGCTTCATTGTTATCCCACGGAATCCACATGAGTTTTTTAGTTGAATGATTATAGAGATAGTGATTATGTGCCATTCCGCCGTAAGTATCCCAGTTGACAAGCGTAGAATTAACCGCCAACCACTTGATAAAATGGTCCATATTAAAGACCGTTTCTAGGTTTTCTCGCCATTGGGTAGGGTTAGAAGTACGAGTTGAAGCGTTTAATGTGGTAATGACTGCTTGTATATCGCTCCAGTCGGCTGTATCTTCATTATTTTTCTTTTCGAATTGAGCTTGTGAAAAACTCTGGAATGTTGATTCTGGCTTATAAAGATTGCCTTTTTCTTCACCAAATTGAGCTTTGAGCATATTGTCTTCAATGGCCTCAATCATGGTATAAACACCACAGTATTTAAGCCCATCGCCAAAATTAATATATACTTTATAGAAGGCCGTTTGTGCAGCAGGAATTCCAGCCATTCGGAAAATATCGGCTGTTACTTTTTCTCTAATCAAAGAATTATCCTTGAATGCGGGTGACATCGAAACTTCTTTGAAACCATAAAAGCGTTGGTCTTTAATTTCGGGATACTTGTCTTCAAACTCATCGAATTGCATTCGAAAAGGGAGTTTATAAATACCACTACGCCAAATTGATGATAAACTTGAATTACCTTTGAGTCTGAAACCAACGTTATTCCATGTTTTATTATTGAACTTCATCGTTACCGAAACATACTTAGGCTCTGTGGTACTATTTACACCGCCGGGGCCACCACCTTGATTGCCACCTGCACCAAAATCAGCGCCTTTTACCGAAATCATATCGGTTTTAATTTCTTGCCAAGTTTGTTTGGTCATGATTATTTCAAGGGTATTTACTTTATCCTGAGGAAAGACGACATTATAGTCTGGGTCGGCATCATTACTGTGGCTTTCAGTTGTCCAGTCAGGATTGGTGCTAGTAGGAGTAATCGTTTCGGCGTTTTTCACACAGGCAGCTAAAAGCCAAATGGCCGCTGACATCAATAGGATTTTCGAAGGATTCATAAAGGTATCGTTAGTTTTCGGATATAGACGAAATAATGTATCAAAGCGTTGTTTTGATGCCTTTTTAGATAAAAAATTGCGTTTTAAATACAAAATCCTGTATTATAATTTGTTCTACGTAATTTTGTAACGCAAATTTTATTTCGCCAACACCGAAATTCTCTGTCTGAAAGCGGAAATCTCGATACTCAAATTGTCAATGAATATTCTTTTAGTAGAAAAAGATGAAAATAATTTAAAGCTAATGTTGCAGACAATAGCCGAAAATTATGCCATGGCACAAATTGAGCATTGTAGCACCAACGAAAACTTAAAGACTTTGCTTTGTTCGGGTGTAGCATTTGATTTAGCATTGTGTGAGGTAGAACTAGTTGATGGGCTTATTTTTGAGGTTTTTCAAGAAATTCATCCGAGTTTCCCAGTTGTTTTTATGTCGGCGTATGATAAGTATTGGTCGCAAGCCATGATTTTTAATGCCCTCGACTACTTGCGAAAACCTATTGGTAGAGAGGAAATTTTGAGAGTATTTGATAAATATGATGCACTGAAAAATCATTTTTTAAAGCGTTTTTCGGCCGATAATGTTTCAAAAAATAACAAAAGTGTTTTTCAAAAAGACCGCCTTATTGCTAAGAAAGGAACCAATTATTATGTAATTCCAACTCAAAATATTGCGTTTATTTACACCGAATCGAGAATTGTATTTTTAATAGACCAATCGGGCGAACGATATACGGTAGAACGTAGTCTGAGCGACCTTGAAGTGGAACTGCCAAGCCGAGATTTTTTTCGTGTAAACCGCAAATTTATTGTGCATATCAATGCCATTCTTAGCTTCAAACCTTCTTTTAAGGGTAAAATTGCTCTTGAACTTATGCACCTTGCAAAAGCTGAAGTAAGTATCAGCCAAGAAAATGCTACACAATTCAAAAAATGGATTGAGGAATAGAAATTAGTTTATAGCCATTTGTCAACGGTCAGCAGATATTTTATTGACCCTTGTTTTGTCTATTGCCTAAAAATTTAAACCAACGAAAATGAAAAAAACAATTACAACTTTTAGCAGTATTTTAATTTCACTATTTGCCTTTTCGGCATCTGCTCAACTCGATAGCGTACAAAAACTCAATGAAGTGGTTATTTCTGCTTCCAGAATCGAAGAAAATATCTTCAAAGCCCCTATTTCAGTTACCAAAATTTCGGCTTTACAATTACAAAATTCGCCTAATATCGAATTAATCTCATCTTTGGCCCGCTACAAAGGTATTGATGTCAATCAATCGAGTTGGTTTGTTACGAGCCTAAGTACACGCGGTTTTAATAGTGCTAAGGCCGAGCGTTTGCTGCAATTGGCTGATAATGTGGAGTTTATGTCGCCAACTTCGTCTCTCTATGGAGGTAACTGGATGGGAACTCCCGAATTAGACATAGATAATATCGAAGTTATTTACGGGGCTAATTCTGCATTGTATGGCTCGGGTGCATTGAATGGTGTTGTTTTGATGACTTCAAAAGACCCTTTTAAAAACCAAGGGCTTACGGTCTCGCTTCGTGGAGGTTCTCGCTTATTATTTGATACTCAAATTCGATATGCACAGGTTTTTGCCAAACGTTTTGCCTTTAAACTAAATGCCAATTTTATTTCAGCGAATGAATTTTTGGGTGAATCAGATGCGGCCATTAAGGCCAGAACGGCAGGTGGTTTGGCTGGTTCTGATGCGGCTAACAATGCTTATGGTTCGCCTTTTGGCTGGAATAAACTTAATTATTTTGGTGATATTGGCTCAACAATTACCGACCCTAATTTTACTAAATACAACGATGGAAAGCCTTATAGAATCTATATGCCGGGCTTTAAAGAAGGCGAAATATTAACAGCAAATGATGGTAATAAGTTTGGCTTTGGTGGTGATTTTAAAGCAGGAAATCTTCGTTTGAATCCTTCCTTGCATTTCAAAATTAATGATAAAACTAGGGCGTCTTATGAATACCGCAAGACATTCGGAAATGGTATTTTTCAAAGTACCAGCCGCTTTGCTTGGCGAGAAATGGAATATGATTTGCACAAATTTGAGGTGAAGAATGACCGTTGGTTTGTACGTGCCTATTCGGTTTATGATTATGGTGGAAAAGCCTATGAGTTGGGCGGTGTAGCCAATGCTTTACAGAATATGCGAATGACCAATCCTGCCAATGGAACGTATCCGACCATTGCTGCCAATTATTTTAATGCATGGAATCAGATTTTTGCTGCCGCTCGTGGTAATGGATTCTTAGGTGGTATGCTCGCTGGCGTCTATACACCCGATGGCGTAAATGGAGGTGTGCCTTTTGGCTTTAGTTTACCAGCGATACAAGGTGGACAAAGTATAGAAAATGCGGCAAAATTGGCTTTTAATCTCACCCAAAACCTTCAACTTAAGGCCAATCCTGTTGGAGTATCAAATTCAGTATTTCAGGCGGTCACTCAGAAAGTTGCCAATGGCATTGGAGATTTGAATATCAATGGAGCAACCATAAAAGGAGCAGCTTTTGCCAATAATGCCCGAAATATTGATTTCTCTGCTCAACGCGAATTTCGTCTCAAAACTACCAATATTGTACTCGGAGGGGCTTATCGTAAATATATTCTAAAATCGGGCGGTACTTTATTGATGGATGGCATTTATTCTCCATTAAATTCAGAGCAACGTAACCAGATAATTAACTGGGAAACAGGAGCTTATGGGCAAATTCAACAAAAGTTATTCGATGAAAAGCTAACGCTTGCTGCGGCTGCTCGGGTAGATGCATTTAAGAATTTCGACACAAAGTTTTCTCCACGTATTTCGGCAGTTTACGCAGCGGGCCGACATAATTTTAGAGCAAATTATGCTACTGCGTATCGGGCACCTGCCCAACTTGACCAATTCATTTACTTAGATTATGGTAGTATTTTATTAATCGGGAATACTCAAAATGGATTCAAAGGCCTAAACTCGGCGGGCACGGCTTCTTATGAAGTGTCAAAATTAGCTCCAGAAAAAATGAATTCATGGGAAGTGGGTTATAAAGCATTACTAAGCAAAGATTTACAAGTTGATTTGAGTTATTATCGAAGTTTATATAATGGCTTTATCGGAATTGTACGTTTCCAAGGGCGTGAAGATGGCGTGGTGCCAGCAGGTGATTTTGCCAAGAAAACAGGAGACTGGGCGAAGCCAGTCAGCGACCGTACTCGTGGAAGATTTATCCAAACTTGGGCTAATTTTGATAAGCCTGTCACGACACAGGGTGCATTTATTAGTGTAGATTACCGAGTAAATAAGCAAGTTAGTGTGTATGGAAATTATACATGGTCGAAAATATCAGATATTCAAGGTTTGATAGCTGGTTTTAATACGCCTACGCATAAGTTTAATATTGGGGTTAATGGAGTCTTAGCGAATGACTTAACATATGCCGTAAATTATCGCTGGAATAGTACTTATACTTATTTTATGCCTTTTGATGAGGGAGAAATTAAGGCTTTCGGAACACTTGATGCACAATTAAATTATCAAGTAAAACCATTGAAAACCACCTTTAGATTAGGTGGAACAAACTTGACGAATGCCAATGCCATAACAGTTTATGGTTCTGCACCAATCAGCAGAATTGTTTACGTGGGAGCAATTTTTGATTTGAAATATTGAGGTATATAAAGCATTTGTGCCTCATCTCAAAGATGAGGCACAAATGCTTTATATCATTTATCTGCACCACTTTTGTATAGCAATTTTTTATTGGCATCTTCCAAGGTATAAACTTCTTTATTTTGGCTAAGTGTATATTTATCGTTTTTCCAAAGACTAGTTTTAGCATCTTTATTCAAAATGACTGATGCTTTTTCACCCACTAAGAATAACTCAACTTGCTCTTTGGCTGAATCTGATTTGAAAACTGCAAAAGCCGAAAAGGATTTTTCTAATTCAGCGGCAACTGGGTCTAATCTTTGTCCTGATTCAAAGATTCTGATACAATCGTTTTTTAAGACTGACCACTGATAACCAGCTGAAGGCTTGCAGCCATGTTCATCGGTATCATTGCCAACTATCGGCGGTGATTGCTCGGCTTTGGTAGTATCTTGTTGTTGGGTATTATTAGTAGTTGAACAAGCCATAAGGGTAGTTATTAAGGTGAGAATAGAAAGAGTTTTTCGCATAATTGATTAGGTTTGAATAAAAAATAGGTAATTAATGATCGTTCATTTGCTTTATTTCTTCGAAATACTGCATCACTCTAAGTTCAGTTTCTTGCTGAAATTGTATTTCTGAGGAGAAAAGCTGAACTCGTAAATTTCGATAAATTTCAATGGCTTTTGATAAACTTTCTAATAAAGATTTTCGGTCATAACTTGGAATCGTTGCTTTCAAATCAGCAAAATCATTTTTGGTAATTTGTGTTTCAACTTTTCGAACTCCTCTCGGCAGGTTTTCATTTTTAATATGTAGAAGAGGCCCGAGCACCACCATTCGCATAAATCCCATAAAATCAAGAGCTTCGGTCAATTCACCACGTCCAATTTTGAGGAGGGCATAGTGCACCCAAATCCAGAATCTATCTTCTATCCACTGATAATCTGGATAAGGGAAATTGTAATGAGTATGTTCAATAATTTTTTGAAGTTGGTTGTCAGTATCGAGCAAAATAACAGGGTTTTCAACACGATACGCAAACTCTTCTAATGTAACAAACTTAATATCTACGTGCAAAAGAGGTGAATCGTATAAACAAATCAGCACACGAGGTTCACCCACGTGTTCGCCCGTGAATCCCGATAAAAAATGCCCTAGACGTTTAGCGTAAGTGAGCATTAAATTTTTATCATGCGTGATTTTCTCTTTTGTTACTAAAACCAAATCAAGGTCTGAAAATTGGTCGATTTCATCGGTAATCCAAGAACCTGCCGCTGCTAACCCAATTACTGAGCTATCATCTTTTAAAACTTCAATACAATTTTGTGCAAAGGCTTGTTGTATGTTCATTTCAAATGTTATTTGCATTATATTCAAAGTTAAGAAAAATATACACAAATCAGCTTTTATGCTTTGTTAATCGCTTTATCAAGCTAATTAATCTCAAATTTTTGAGGCTATCGAATATTACTTATATCTTTATCACACAACAAACTGAACTTATCTATATATGAAAAAACTCCTACCTCTTATTGCCATTAGTATGCTTTCTGTGGCTACTGTCAAAGCCCAAGAAGAAAAAATCGACTTAGAAATGACGAAGAAGATTCGTCAAGAAGGCCTTCAAAAATCAAAAGTAATGGATATTGCTTTTAATCTCACCGATGTCAATGGCCCACGTCTTCAGGGGTCTCCAGGTTATATGAAAGCTGCCAATTATGCCAAAAATAAACTTTCAGAATGGGGTTTAGAAGACGCAAAATTAGAAGCATGGGGTGAATTTGGGAAAGGTTGGGAATTGAAGAAAAGCTACATTGCCATGACCGAACCTTATTATCGTCCATTAATAGCGTATCCAAAAACTTGGACGGCTGGAACTAAGGGAAAATTGAAATCAGCAGAAATTTTATTGATTGACGAAACCGATACGCTTGGACTAGAAAATTATCGTGGAAAACTTAAAGATAAAGTTATTTTACTTTATAAAAACGATAAAATTCAACCTTCATTCAAACCAGATGCTACACGTTATACAGATGAAGAGTTAGAGAAAATGGCTAGTGCTTCAGCAACAGCCACCACTCAACCAGATACTGCTTTTCGTTCAATGATGCAGGCGATGCGTAGAACGAATATGCTTTCTACAAAAACTAAAGATATGGCAAAGAAAGAAGGAGCTTTGGCACTTTTGAGCATGAGTGCAAGAGGTAAAGATGGTACGTTGTTTGTCTCAGGTGGTGGCTCTTATAAAGCCAACGAGCCAGAAGGTTTACTCGATATTATGCTTACAGCCGAAGATTATCTTTCGCTTTGTAGATTAACCAAAGCGGGCATTCCTGTAAAATTAGAATTAGACGTAAAAACGAAGTTTTATACTGAAGACTTAAGAGGCTATAATGTTTTGGCTGAAATTAAGGGCACAGACCCTAAATTGAAAGAAGAGGTTGTGATGTTGGGTGCTCACCTTGATTCGTGGCAAAGTGCAACAGGTGCTACAGATAATGCTGCTGGTTCGGCAGTTATGATGGAAGCTGTAAGAATCTTGAAAACCTTGAATGTACAACCTCGTCGTACGATTAGAATAGCTCTTTGGAGTGGCGAAGAACAAGGACTTTGGGGCTCAAGAAATTATGTAAAAAATCATTTAGCAGATGCCAATGATTCTAAGAAAAGCAATGCAGAAGGCGAAAAAGTAGCGGCTTATTTCAATGTAGATAATGGTACTGGAAAAATCAGAGGTATTTATTTGCAAGGCAATGAAGCATGTCGTCCGATTTTTACTAAGTGGTTTGAGCCATTCCATGATTTAGGAGCAAAGACCGTTACGATAAGAAATACTGGCGGTACTGACCACTTGTCATTTGTTGGTGTTGGAATTCCAGGTTTTCAGTTCATTCAAGATGAAATTGAATACAATACTCGTACTCACCATACAAACATGGATTCTTATGACCACCTTCAGCCTGAAGATTTGAAACAAGCCGCAACTATTGTAGCATCATTTGTATATAATGCAGCTATGCGAGATGAAAAATTACCAAGAAAAAAATAAAAATCAGAAACGATTGAATGATAAAAGCCACCTTATTTTAAGGTGGCTTTTATTTCGATTACTTTTAAAGTCGCATTTTTAAAATAGGATAGGGCTTCCCACATCCATCAAGAGGGGTTCGGTCGAAAATTTTAAAACCTATTTTTTTGTAGAATTTTATGGCATTTTCATTGTCTTCATTGACTTCTACTTCATTGACTTTTAGCTCGTTAATGGCAAAGAGTGTGAGTTGTTTTCCTAAACCTTTTCCAATATAATTGGGGTTTAAAAAAAGCATTTCGAGTTTATTTTCGGCAACTCCCATAAAAGCAATGAGTTCATCAGTTGCAGTAAATGAGCAATACACATCAAATTCATTGAAATTGATGCCTTCTACCAAAGATTTATAAAAAAGAATATCCTCTTCACTCAAAAAATGGTGCGTAGCCCTTACCGAACTTTCCCACACTTTAATGAGTTCTTGTCGGTAATTATCAGTGTATTTTTTTAATTGAAAATCCATTTAAAGAGACATTTTATACACATTAGTTTCTTTCCTACTAAATCCAACGCGTGGGTAGAGTCTATTAGCTGCTTCACGAGTAGGATTAGATGTGAGCATCAGTAAACTAACTTCTTTTGATTTCACAAACGCAATGGCATGCTGAACTAGCTTTTCTCCCAAACCTTGCCCACGAGCGATATCATCCACTACCACATCTTCAATCCAAGCTTTTTTTCCAGTAGGGCTATAATAAATACCTACTGTAAGCATACCCAAAATATTTTCAGCCTCATCAAAAGCCAAAAATAAATGACTATTTTCTGAATGAATGAGGGCATCTAAAGTTTCAGTTGAAATGGTATATGGTGAACTAACTAATAAATCAATAAAATGTTGAACAGCAGTGTGTATCGTGGGCGAAGACGCAATAATTTCTCTGATTATCATAGTTAAAAATAGTTAGATTATGTATATGGAAAAACACAATTTATACATTGGTTATAGATAAAAATAAGTCTTTATACCCTCAAAAAACCGCGAAACCCTCTTGAGGCATAATATGATTCAGCACCATTGTGGTAAACAAATACATTCCCATAACGATAATCGGCAAATAATGCTCCACCTAGCTTACGAATATTGTCGGGGGTTTCTATCCAACTCGAAGTTTTAGCATCAAAATGCCCTAGTGTTTGCAAGTATCTATATTGTTGTTCATTCAAAATTTTAATGCCTATTTCTTCAGCCATATCGAGAGCGTTATTGGCAGGTTTATACTCTTTCCGTGATGCTAAAGCTTTGGCATCATAGCACACACTTCTCCGTCCTTTGGGCGATTCGGCCGAACAGTCGAAGAAAATATATTCATCAGTTTGGGCATCGTAATCAACCACATCAGGCTCACCACCTGTGGTTTCCATTTCATCGAGCGACCAAAGTTTTTCAGGGTTAGCCTCTAATTTTGCTTGGATTTTTGCCCAATCAAGTGCTTGATGTCGGCTAATGTTTTTCTCAAATCGAGTTTTTAGGATTTTTAATAAAACCTCCTTTTGTTCGATTGGTAATTGCTTTTTCATAGTATTTTTTATTTAGAGGAAATTTTAACCGTGTATTTCTTTGTTATAATTCACCGCAATATCAATCAATTCATTCAGTACTTCAAGATTTATATGACTTAGTTTTTTTATATAAATACAACCTTTGCCAGATTTGGTTTTGCCTAATTTGGTGAGTAAGGACTCTCTTTGGTCAGGTGGCAAATAAACGTACAAGGAAATGGCGGCTGCTCTCGGAGAAAAAGCGACAATTGGAGCATTACCTTCGTGTCCACTTGGATATTTATAATGATAACTACCAAATCCGATAATGCTTGCTCCCCACATTTTAGCTTGGAAGCTAGTCTGTTTTTCAAATATTTCTACTAATTGAGTACTATCATTTCGCTTCAACTCATCACTAATTCGATTAATGAAGTCGGTAACATCGGCGGTATTTTCGGTAGTTTTATTAGTAGCCATCGTTTGAAGAAGAATATGTAAGTTAGATTCTTTAGGAAATTTAAACAAAAAAGTTTTACATTTCAATGTTAACTCTTCTATTTGTAATTTTGGTTAGTGCCATTTAATAATAGATTTTTAGGAGGCTGTTTATACAATTAAAATATAAATTCATCTTAATTTATAAATCAAATACTTGAGTATTTTTGTTATCATCAATAAGAATAAAAGTATCTGTTCTCCAACAAGCAGGATTTAATATAAAAGATGAAAGTTTTATGGCACTTATTATTTACTTGTTTGCTCTTTAGTAAACCGCTTTTTGCACAGAGGCAAATCAATGTAAATATGGCAAAAGTTGATTTTAAACCTTCTTTCACCATAAATGGAGTAAAAGATGCTAGGCTAGATAAAGAAAATATTGGAATTATCATGAGTTCTTCAACTCAAACCGAATCACTACAGTTACAAGGAGGCTTAGAATTTAATCTGAAAAGAGCATTTACTCAAACAATTCCTCAAACAGACCTACCTTTACATTTGATGATAAAAATTCTTGAATTAAGATTTACAGAAACAAAACTTCCCAATAGTAATATTTCTGGACACGTGAGTATTCAACTTGCATTTGATCGAATAGGAAAGAAAGATACCGTTCAATTAACTGAGACAACTACAAGTACTTCATATATCAGGTCAAACTACTTGATGGATAATAAACAATATGAAGGCATTTTGAATAAATTATTGACCAAATCGCTGGAGTATTTTGATAAGTGGTTATTGGTGAATGGAACAAAACATGAGGCTTTGGTGAAGGGAATAAAGATGATATTTTTGCCTGAAACAGATGTAAATGATTCAGATACAATTTACTATCATACTCGAAAAATCACTTGGGATGATTTTAGAGGAAAACCATCTAATAGTAGATATGGGGCGGCAATATTTGCCAATTTTGCTTATACGGCAAGTTTTGAGGTTATTGATGGCTATATTGTTGCAAAAATTGCTACTAAAACATACATGGTTCGAGGTATGTCATGGGTGATACCACCTTCATTAAATGATTATGCATTGGCACATGAGCAATTACACTTCGACATTGCCAAACTTGTTGCCGAGCGTTTCAAAAAGAAAGTTTCAACGATGCAAGCTGATTTAATTATCGACCTAAACAGTATGATTCAATATGAATATTTAGAATCATATCGAGAAATGAATCGATTACAAAAACAATATGATACTGAAACCAATCACAGTATTATTCGTTCTGCACAAATGCTTTGGGAGCAAAAAATACAAGCATGGCTCAAAGAAATTGAAAACTAATAGGTACTAATTCTTGAAATAGTACAAAATTTTGAAATAAAATTTTAAGAAAATATTTATATTTGCACCGAAATTTCCTAACAAAAACACAGGATTGACTGATGCGAGAGCTTGTTTTGTTTTTTTCTTTATTGTTTATTAATATTAATGGATATTCTCAAATAACTATTAATTTACCACTATCAAGGAGTGTTTTCCAGCGAGATAAAAATAATAGTTCTATTATTTTTATTACTGGTCAATATGAAGATGTTGTTGAAAGGATAGAAGCTAGACTTGTTCCTATAAAAACTGGGCAAGGTGTAGCTACCGACTGGACTATAATTGCAGATAAACCGAAGTATGGTACCTTTACGGGTTCATTAAAAGGTGCCGGAGGTTGGTATGAATTACAAGTAAGAGGTTGGAAAAATGGGGCAGTGGTTAGTCAAAAATCGGTTGATAGAGTAGGTATTGGCGAAGTATTTTTAATTGCCGGACAATCTAATGCAGAAGGGAAAAGAAATTTTGGAGAAACAGCATCTGTCGATGACCGTGTTAATTGCTTTAATTATCAAAAGATAGATTTTCTTGATGAAATTCCCCCTTTTCAAGCTTTTTCTCATATAGAATTGAGCTCATCAATTGCCCCAAGAGGGCAAGGCTCTTGGTGTTGGGGTGAATTAGGAGATTTGCTCGCTAAACGTCTCAATGTACCAATTTTATTTTTTAATGCCGCCTACGAGGGCTCCAGTATTGAAAACTGGTATAGTAGTTCAATAGGTGTTGCAACTAAGCATCCGTTTTTTCAATTTACTTATCCAAACAATACGCCCTATTCATACCTGCGGATTTCGCTACAATATTATATCTCACAAATGGGTTTACGCTCAGTTTTGTGGGAGCAAGGTGAGGCAGAAGCAGAGTTGAAGACTACCCAAGATTATTATGCAAATGCCCTCAAAAAAGTCATAGAGAAAAGTCGACTCGATGCTGGTAAGAAGATAAGTTGGATGATTACTCGCACGTCACTCTATAAAATAGATCAATTATATCCGTCTGTTGTAAGTGCACAAAACAGTTTGATAAACCCAGCAGACTATATCTTTGAAGGGCCATTCACAGATTCTATCCAAGTGCCTCGCCCTGAGGGAGTTCATTTTACTAATGAAGGAATTTCAAACTTGGCAAAGGCATGGGATGCTAAAATGAATACGCAGTTTTTCAATCAATCTGTGCCATTTTTGCCTTCACCAATTTTATCTTTGAATGCTTCATGTTTGAGCAATGATAAAGTAACTCTAAGCGTTTCCAATGCATATACCGCCCAGCAGTGGTCAAATAATTTGATGGCTAATACACTTACAGCTTCAACGGGTTCATACAGCACCATCGTAAGAGACCAAACTGGTAATTACTCATTCACAAATACGATTGATGTAAAGAAAGTTTTTCCATCAGTTAAGCCATTTGCATACACTAAAATTAGTCCACAATTTTGTGAAGGAACTAGCACAGATTTATTGACTGATACCCCAGATTATACTTCTTTTCTTTGGAGTAATGGTGAATCAAAAAAGCAAATTACCGTAAAGTCATCAGGTTCATTTAGTGTACGAGGAATAGATGCTAATGGATGTGCTTCACCAGAATCAAACGCAATTGTAACCCAAGTTTTGCCTTTACCAGGGAAGCCTGTAATTTATCAGAGTGATTTAGCTGTTTGTGAAGGGAATTCTGTGACACTCGCCTCTACTAGTTTGAAGGAAAATATATGGAGCAATAATGAGGTAGCTCCAGTGATAACCATTCGGGCTGCGGGTGATTATAAGTTTACTGTAAAGGCAAAAGATGAAAATGGTTGTTATTCGGTTGATTCTGAGCCTGTTACTTTTTCAATAAAACCTCGACCTGAGGCACCGGAAATTGTGCAAGTGGGAGCTTTCACGCTCCAAGCAAAGCAAAAAATAGAAATCGGTGATTTAGCTTATGAGTGGAAAAGAGATAATGAAGTATTGAATAACAAAACTGCTTTTTTGAAAGCTACAACACCAAGTTTCTTTACAGTAACTGCATTAAAAAACTATTCAGTACCCAATAAAACACTTACTTGTCGTTCGAACCTTTCGGGGGCTTATTCATTTATTCCTGACCCCACAATTACTGATATAATCATTTATCCGATACCTACTACTAATGGTATAATTACTCTTGAGGCAAAAGATAATATTTCGGATATAATTTTAACTATTTACAATTTAAAAGGGGAACTTGTTTATTTTAATTCTATACCTACTTTATCAGAACGAAGAGTGGTAGATTTATCAAGTTTATCAGCAGGGAAATACATAGCAAAAATTACACACGGTGCTTTTGTGGAAACTAAAAATTTATTTATCCAGAAATAAATATAGGACTTTCGCTTTTGCGAAAGAGATTAAAAATAGTTAAGTTAGCTTCATGCTAA